>CADCOL010000297.1 GCA_902803015.1 uncultured Lachnospiraceae bacterium
AAAGAGGTTTCGGAAGAATTTTTCAAAGTAAAATATGATCCGAACGCACCGGCAGAGACGCCGGAGTCCATGAATGAAAAATACAATTCGAAGGTAAAAGATTTTAACTTAAGACCGAAGGACTTTGTTTTAAGCGTCGTGGAAAGTGCCAGAGTCGCTTCCGAAAAGAATAACGTAGCCCCAATCGGCGGAGTGTATGCAGAGTACATCAATAACAACCTGATGAAAAATGTGGACTTCGACAAGCTGAAAGAGTATCAGAAAAAGGAACTCTTATGCAAGGGGCTGGCAGCAGCAAAGCTGGAAGCGGAAGGAACAAAGGCCGATGCCGTGGCGGATATGGGCAAAATCAATCAGCTTGCAGCGAAGTTCAAAGCATCGCTTCCGATTGATCATATGGAGCTGCCCGAGGTAATGACAATTCTGAACCAGCCCAATAAGGTTGCGGCATTTACCGGAGCGTATAAAGATATTGAGCTCGGAGATTTTAAGGTTGAGCCGAAACATTATGACGGATATTTCCGCGAACTGAAAACACTTCAGGAAAATATGATGAGCAAGGAAAAACGTACTCCGGAGTATCAGCGTTATTATGATGCGATTGATAATGCCTCGAAGCTTGACCGAAACGATCCGAATCTGGATGAGAAAATCGCAAAAGCGAATAAAGAGATTCTGGAAAGTGTCGAAGCCTATACAAAGGGAAAGAAGAGCGTACGCCATTCCTCAGACGGACAGGCGCGTTTTGACAATGCGCTGGACGGACTTTCCATAGTGAGCATTTTTGCACCGAGAGGCTGCAAGAACCGTGCCGAAAAGCTCTTTGCACGTGTGAATGAGGTCCGCGGCATTGACAAAAACAGCAGTAACCGACTGATTATCAACGATTTCGGAGCGGAAAACGCAGCGCAGGCGGCAGCGAAGAGAGGCTTACTCCAGTCGGGTCCGAAGAAGTAAGTAAAAAAATACATCTTGCAATAAGATACCCTTTCATATATGATAAATGCATGTCGAAGTCTTCGGCATGCATTTTTCTTTGGCGATTCGCCAAGAATTCACAAATGGGCAATATAAGAAACGACTGAGGACCGATTTCGTAAGGAAGGAGGGGTGCCTTTGAGGGTGTTTTATGGGACACATATTTTGCGAGAATAGCTTTGCAGGTGATGAAAAGAAAATTTATTGCCTGTAATTTCCGAAATTCGGAAAAAACCATTGACAAATTCGAACATTTGTTTTATTGTTAAAAACAGAACGGATGTTCATATTAAAAAGGAGATTAAAAATGGAAAGAGAAGAGAAATTAAAAGCACTTGATGCCGCATTATCACAGATTGAGAAGCAGTACGGAAAGGGTGCTGTCATGAAACTCGGGGATCCCGCATCTACGATGAACGTTGAGACGATTCCCACAGGCTCTTTAAGTTTGGACATTGCGTTGGGACTCGGCGGTATTCCCAAGGGAAGAATCGTAGAGATCTTCGGGCCGGAATCTTCCGGTAAAACAACCGTAACCCTGCACATGATTGCGGAAGTTCAGAAGCGCGGCGGCATTGCCGGATTCATTGATGCGGAACATGCGCTGGATCCCGCTTATGCAAAGGCAATCGGTGTGGATGTTGATAATATGTATATTTCACAGCCGGATAACGGCGAACAGGCTTTGGAAATCACCGAAACCATGGTTCGCTCCGGCGCTATCGATATCGTGGTAGTAGACTCTGTTGCGGCACTGGTTCCGAAGGCGGAACTGGAAGGCGATATGGGTGATTCCCACGTCGGATTGCAGGCAAGACTGATGTCCCAGGCACTTCGTAAGCTTACCGGTGCCATCGGAAGAAGCAACTGTACCGTAGTATTTATCAACCAGCTTCGTGAGAAAGTCGGTGTGTTCTACGGCAATCCGCAGGTTACCACCGGTGGTAACGCATTGAAATTCTACAGCTCCGTACGTATGGAAATCCGTCGCGTGGAACAGTTGAAAGCGGGCGGAGACATCATCGGTAACAGAACCAGAGCGAAAATCGTTAAGAATAAGATTGCGCCTCCGTTCAAAGAGGCAGAATTTGACATCATGTTCGGCGAAGGTATTTCCTTCGAAGGAGATGTACTGGATCTTGCTTCCGATATCGGCGTGATTCAGAAGAGCGGTGCGTGGTATGCGTATGAAGGAAACAAGATCGGACAGGGCCGTGACAATGCCAAGACATTCTTAAAAGAGAATCCGGACATCTGCAGACTTGTGGAGCAGAAGGTACGTGAGCATTACGGACTTTCCGGTACGGCTTCCGAAACCGATTTAAAAGAAGGCACGGAACCGAAGAAGAGTGCTTCGAAGAAGAAAGGAACCATTGCGGACGCTGCTGAAGTAGATTGACACTTAAACAACCGGAAGTATTGGGATGACACACGTGGTATGAAACGATGACAGTAACAGATATCGTATTTCGAAATAAAAGTAAAGCCACCATATTCCTTGACGGAGAAATCGCCTTTGTTTTATACAAAGGCGATTTGCCTAAGTACGGCATCGAAGTCGGGAGTGAACTGGCGGAACCGGATTATGAAGAGATTATGAGCGAGGTGTTGCCGAAAAGGGCATACGAACGCGCCTGTAAACTTTTGATGTCCAAGGATTATACGGAGAGAAAACTTCGCGAGAAACTAATCGGGGATGTGTATCCTTCCGAAATCATCGACCGGACGATTGATGGCCTTAAGAAAGAAAGGTTTCTGGATGATTCGAGAGTGGCTGAAAACTATATTTATTACAAGGCCGGAAGCCGGAGCAAACGGAGAATGTTCGCAGATCTTGCCGTGAAAGGTGTTTCACAGGACGAGGCGGAACGAATCTATAACCGTCTGATGGAAGAGGGGGATATTGAAGAAGAATCCGCTGCGGTCCGCAAATTTCTGGAAAAGAAGCATATTGACGTGAAATCTCTTGAATTTGAGGAACGCGAGAAACTGTTTGCGTCCCTGATGCGAAAGGGCTTTTCGTATGACTCGGTCCGCGTGGCTGTGCGTGGCTGCTCGGAGTGAATAACCGGCAGCACTTTATAGCCGACAGGTGCTTAAAGGCCGGATGCAGAATAATTCGGTCCCGTGAAACATTTTTATGTTTTGCGGGATCGATTTTGTTTAATAAAAATGTTTCACGACAGGGGAAAACTGCTTGACATAAAGTGACCCGTTTATTAAAATGTAAATGTTGTAGTATGGATAATTATGGTAAAAGGAGTATTTTTATTCATTTTTACCAAATTAATACTTGTTCTATGAAAATTAAATAAGGAGGTGCTCCTGCAAATGGGCAAAATTAGCATTAGTATTGCTTTGTTGCTGGTCATCGTCCTTGCAGCAGTGATTGTTGCCGCAGCAGTATCCGCTCTGATTACTTATTCCGTACACAAAAAGAGTGTCGAGAAGAAGATCGGTAATGCAGAAGACAAGGCCAGAGAGATTCTGGACGAGGCTTTGAAGAATGCCGAAGCAAAGAAAAGAGAGGGACTTTTGGAGGTTAAGGAAGAATCGATTAAGGCCAAGAATGAGCTGGATCGTGAAATCAAGGACCGCCGTGCGGAGGCTCAGCGTTTTGAAAGAAGAGTTCAGCTGAAGGAAGAAACCGTTGAAAAGAAGCTGGATCAATTGGAGAAGCGTGAACAGTCACTCACCGCAAGAGAAGAAGATTTAGCAAAAAAGAAAGAAGTAATTTCTAAGTTAAACGAGCAAAGATTGCAGGAACTGGAACGAATTTCCGGTTTAACCTCTGAACAAGCAAAAGATTATCTGTTGAAAATTGTTGAAGACGACGTGAAACATGAAACGGCCGTTCTCATTAAGGAAATGGAGAACAAGGCCAAGGAAGAAGCGGATAAGAAGGCAAAGGAATATGTGATTTCTGCTATCCAGAAATGTGCTGCAGACCATGTATCCGAAGCTGCAATTTCCGTTGTTCAGCTTCCCAGTGATGAAATGAAGGGCAGAATCATCGGTCGTGAGGGACGTAATATTAAGACTCTCGAGACGATGACGGGTGTGGAACTCATTATCGACGATACCCCGGAAGCAGTTGTATTGTCCGGATTTGATCCGATTCGTAGAGAAATTGCAAGAATTGCACTGGAAAGATTGATTGTGGACGGACGAATCCATCCCGCAAGGATTGAGGAATCCGTTGAAAAGGCCAGAAAAGAAGTGGAAACCGTTATGAAGGAAGAAGGCGAGGCTGCCTGCCTTGATGTCGGTGTACACGGAATTCATCCGGAACTGGTAAGACTTCTCGGAAAGATGAAGTTCAGAACCAGTTACGGACAGAATATGTTGCGTCACTCTGTAGAAGTTGCGCAGTTGTGCGGTTTACTTGCTGCAGAGCTCGGACTTGACGTCAGAGTGGCAAAGCGCGCAGGTCTTTTACATGATATCGGTAAAGCAGTCGATCATGAGATGGAAGGTTCCCACGTACAGCTTGGTACCGAGCTTTGCAGAAAGTACAAAGAATCTGCAACGGTTATCAATGCGGTTGAGGCTCACCACGGTGATGTAGAACCCACATCCCTGATTGCATGTATCGTACAGGCAGCGGATGCAATCTCCGCGGCAAGACCCGGTGCAAGAAGAGAAACTCTTGAAACCTATACAACACGTCTTAAACAATTAGAGGATATCTCGAATTCCTTTAAGGGAGTCGATAAGTCATTTGCTATTCAGGCAGGTCGAGAAATTCGTGTAATGGTAGTTCCTGAACAGATCACCGACGACGATATGGTATTACTCGCAAGAGATATTTCCAAGAAGATCGAAGATGAATTGGAATATCCCGGACAGATCAAGGTAAGTGTGATCCGAGAATCCAGAGTCGTGGATTATGCGAAATAAGTTTAATTATGACCGGTGGCGGATATCCGCCGCCGGTTTTTTCTTTAGGAGGAGATTATATGAAACCTTTTGAGAGACTTGACAGGAAACTGGTCGCGCACGGCCATATCCTGGACTATTATGAGGATACCATAGCGGTTCCGAACGGAAATATCGCACACTGGGATTTTATCAAACACAAGGGCGCTGCGGCGGTCGTTCCCGTACTTCCGGACGGCAGACTTTTGATGGTAAGACAGTACAGAAACGCACTGGACCGTGAAACGCTGGAAATTCCGGCCGGAGGTTTAAACGACGGAGAGGATCCGTACGACTGCGCCATGCGGGAACTGACGGAAGAGACCGGCTATTCGGTGGATAAAATGGAATTCCTGATTTCCGTCTGCACAACCGTGGCATTCTGTAATGAAAAGATTCCGATTTATGTGGCATTTATAAACGGAGAGCAGGGCGACCAGCATCTGGATGAAGATGAGTACATAAACGTACAGCCTTGTACCGTGGATTTTCTCTGTGATTTGATTTACAAAGGAGAAATGAACGATTCGAAAACCGTGGCGGCGGTTCTGGCATACAAGGACAGGTATAAAAACAGAGACTAAAACCTCCGGCGGAACATAAAAAAGAGGCGGAGCAATATTACGGTTTTGACCAATGACTTCAAAAGTCAATGGATTATGGTTGTCATAATCGACCCTGTTTTGATGATTTTATGTCAAATTCTTTAAAATTGTTAAGTTGACGTAACAAAAATTTTATGTAAAAAACAACAAGATGTAGAAGAAACTGCGTAAACGGACCGACATCTTGTGAAAGCCTTGATTTATAAGGATTTTTTGACATTTTCCTTGAAAAAATCCGTTGATTTTCCGTAAAAATCTGTATATAATGAAACTTGCACGGTCAACGATTTACATAATACTTTGACCTGAAAGTCAAAATTCAGGTCGGAATGTCAGACCGATTTACAGATAGGATAGTCAGCGGATGGAAAAACAAATCGATGCATTGATTGATTTCATGCATGAGAAGAAGAATACATCAAAGAATACTGAATTATCTTACAGACGTGATTTGGTAAAGCTTGTTGCATTCCTGCAACAGGATTTGGGGAAGAAAAATTTCGGAGAGGTTACAGCCGACGATCTCGAGAGTTACATTGCTCATATGTATGAGCAGAATGCGGCTCCCACGTCGATTTCTCGAAGCATTGCATCTACCAAGGCATTGTTCTTATTCTTAACCGATACCGGCGTTATTAAGGAAGATGTTGCATTGAACTTAAAATCGCCGAAGATTGAGAAGAAGGAACCGGCCATTCTTTCGAAGAAGGATGTAATGAAGCTTTTGGAACAGCCGTCCGGAAATGCGCCGAAGCAGATTCGCGACAAGGCGATGCTTGAGCTTCTTTACGCAACAGGAATTCGTGTTTCCGAATTAATTTCCTTAAAAACCACGGACGTAAACCTTTCCATGAGCTTTATCGTATGCCGCGATGCTCATAAAGAAAGAATTATTCCTTTCGGTGCAAAAGCCAGGGATGCCCTGATGAATTATTTGTCGGGTGCCAGAGAGGCGATGCTTGAAGATAAGAGTTCTCAGATTCTGTTTGCGAACTGCTCCGGTGAGAGCATGAGCCGTCAGGGATTTTGGAAGATTATCAAGTATTACGCAAAGAAAGCGGGAATTGAGGCGGACATTACGCCGCACACCCTGCGTCATTCCTTTGCGGCGCATCTTGTGGAGAACGGGGCGGACTTAAAGAGTGTGCAGGAGATGCTCGGACATTCCGATATTTCCACGACCCAGGTTTACCTCAATATGACGCAGAATCGTCTGCGCGAAGTCTACGACAAGACGCATCCGAGGAGCTGATTTTGAAATTGGACATATTAAAAGCACGGTGCTTACCGTGCTTTTTTATTACAAATCCGTAAACTCGACCTTCCTTTTATCAAAGGTACAGTAGTACTTAAATCCGGCCTCACGCAGAATCTGCGCGGCGCGGTCGAAGGCGAAGGAGATGTTGGCGGGGATGTGGGCATCCGCGCCGACCGTGATGATTTCGCCGCCGAGTTCTTTATAGAAGTGTATCAGCTCGGGGCAGGGGTTCGTGTTGCCGAGATCCTTATAAAGGCCGGCGGTGTTAAGTTCGATTCCCTTGCCGTCCGTAATAATCTGCTTCAGAATTGCCTCAAAAACATCTTTAAAGTCGTCGAAGCGGTAGGTATATTCACCTGCGCGGTCCTTCGGAATATAGCGGACGATATAATCCAGATGCCCGTAAACATCATAGTCCTTATAATTCGTAACATTCGTCAGAATCTCTTCGAAATAGTCCCTTAGTCCCTGTTTAATCGTAATTCCGTCATAATAGGAAGGATAGTAGGGGTCCTTTCTCCGGCAGACATGGCTGGATGCAATGACAAAATCAAAAGGATACCGTGAAACATAATCCGAAAGCTTTTCGTTAATTCCGGGCTGGACTCCGAGCTCCACACCGAAATTCACGCGAATCCGGTCCTCAAACTCCGGTTTCAGAAGAGTGTATTCCTTTAAATATGCATCGGTATCAAGGTCAAACATGCCTTCCTCAAAGGGTTTTACGTATGGATAATCCGGGTCGTTATGTTCCGTGAAACATATTTTATCCAGTCCGCGTTCGATGGCGGTACGGATCATTTCCGCGGTCGGTGCCTCGGAATCCCCGGAGTGATGGGAGTGCATGTGGTAATCGGCTTTGATCATGAAAGTCTCCTTGTAAACTGGTTCTTTTCGGGCTTTGAACCCGGAAATCGGGTGCCCCGATTCCTTTATTATACGTCATGAAAGTCTATTTGTGTCCGCATTTTGAATTTTTTCTTAAAAGATAAAAATCTCCTTGAATTTTAGATGGCAATTCGATAGAATAAATGTGCTGACAAAAAATTGACAATTCAAGAGAATTGCCAGCCGAAAATATTTTCAGGAGGATTTACAAATGGCAGTAAAAGTAGCAATTAATGGTTTTGGCCGTATCGGACGTCTTGCATTCAGACAGATGTTCGGTGCAGAAGGCTATGATGTAGTAGCAATCAACGATTTAACATCTCCCAAGATGTTAGCACACCTTTTGAAGTATGATTCTTCTCAGGGTAAATACGCTAAGGCAGATACCGTATCTGC
>CADCOL010000298.1 GCA_902803015.1 uncultured Lachnospiraceae bacterium
GAATACAGCCTTAGATGTGCTGACAACCATCTCTGAATCATCAACATCCTCAGGACGGATACCGAAGGTGACAACCTTTCCGTCATAACCACCCTCGATCAGCTTCTTGGACTTTGCGGGAGGCAGAGGAATGCTGTGGCCTGCGATCTCCAGGTTAGCAACGCCATTCTCAACGCGAACGGTTGCATCCAGGTTGGAAAGAGGCTCGTCCATAAGGAATACCTTAGGGTTACGAACGATTGCACGTCCCATAGCAACACGCTGTCTCTGACCACCGGACAAAGCCTTCTGTTTACGATCAAGAAGCGGGGTAAGATCGAGGATCTTAGCTGCTTCCTTAACCATTTTATCGATTTCATCCTTCGGAACTTTTCTCAACTTCAAACCGAATGCCATGTTCTCATATACGGTCATATGAGGATACAGAGCGTAGTTCTGGAATACCATCGCGATATCTCTGTCCTTCGGTTCAACGTCGTTTACAAGTCTCTCACCGATACGAAGTTCACCGGAAGAAATATCTTCCAAACCTGCGATCATACGAAGGGTAGTGGACTTACCGCATCCGGAAGGACCTACGAAGATGATGAATTCCTGATCGGAAATCTCAAGGTTGAAATCCTTAACAGCTTCGAAACCGTTAGGATAAACCTTGTTAATGTTTCTCATTGATAATCCTGCCATTAATGTAACCTCCTGGGTAAAATAATATAAGTGAAACTTTTATCACACAAGCAAAGTATACATAATATCGAAAAAAAAGCAAATGCGCCATTTATACAAAGATTTTTCGATTCCTTGTTAAAAATGTGCATCTGTCTTTTCGTATAGGGCAAATTGTATATTTACTCTTCTTCCGATTGTGCAGTTTGGTCTTTACCGGCCGCTTCGTCATCCCCCATCCTCGCAAAAATCGAAAGCAGAATTTTGGAACTGAAAAAGGTTACAAAGGAAAACTCCAGGATGATGAACAAAGGAATCAGTCCCCAGATATAGCATCCGAGCGCCACCAGCGCCCCCGTCATCAAAAGCATTCCGAAGCTTTTGGGGAAATTTCCGATACTGATAACCAGGGCATTCACGATGGTGGTCATGACCTTGTTTTCGAATCTTGCCTGTAAAGCAAAAACGTAGGAAATTTCAAATCCGTAAATGAGAGTAAGGATAATGCTTACGATTACCATGGCAATACGAATCGGCTGGTCCATGGAAACAAAGCCTCCCAAAGAGACCACTGCACTGAAAACAATCAGGGCACCCAAAACCAGCATCATCAGCCAGATTACCGTACTTTGCAGGAAATTCTTCTTAAAAGCCGCAAAGTACTGCTTAAAAATCGAATTTTCCTTCTTTAAGGAAATGCGGAACATTACATCATAATTTGCCGTAATGGCCGCACCTGCGGTAATTACCGGAACGCAGAGCAGTCCCGTGATAATCCCCAGAAGCAGTATGTCGAATAAATGTGACAGTCCGACATTCAGCCAGCTGTCGCCGTCCATAAATGCATTGTTTCCCATAAATCACCTGAATAAAAGATTTTAAATCATTTTTCGCATGGGGGTAATAATCATACCTCCCGCAACCTGTTCATCGCCCGTATCCTCAAAGCCAAGCTTATGATAAAACGGAACACCGTAAGGCGATGCGTTCACCGTAATCCGGTCGTTTCCGCTCCCGCGGACATGGCTGATAAAAGCCTCCATAATGGAACTTCCGACTCCTTTGCGAAGCCATTTGTCCTCCACAAACAACAAAGAGATGTGGTTCCCGGAGCGTAACGTCCCCATTCCGATTATGTTTCCGAAGTCGTCTTTCGCCACCCAGAGATGGTATTCATCCAGACGAAACATCTGATACAGATGCGGATCGGAGATAAAATTCTCGAAATTATCCACGCCTTCTTTGGAATACCCGTCCGCCACATATTTGTGAAACGTGCGGTATGCCAATGCCATCGCATCTTCCCACTCTTCTTCTGCTGCCTTGCTTACTTCAAATAAACTCATGAATTCTTATTTCCCAATTTGCCAAACAGGTTCTTAAAAAAGTTTCCGATCATGGTCCAGAAGCTCTGCTTCACATCGTCCGTAACCACTTTGGAATACAGTTCCTTAATGGAATCGCCGTACTTATCGTAAAGATCTCCGGCCTGCTCCACCAGTTTTTTGGGATCAATGTCCAGTTCTCCGACACTCGCCATCATTCCGGCAAGCTTCTCAATCTGCTCATCCGTTAAGTGAATATCGAATTTTACCTGAGCCTCTTCGATGATTTCTTTGATTTTTTCCGGATCCGTAAGTCCCTGCGCGATGACCTGCGCCTTTACGTAATTAATCAGCTCCTCTGCCGCAGCCTTGGTAATTCCTTCATTCTCCCCGTCCGCTGTAATCTCTTCCGACAAATCACCGGTGGTAATGATTTCCTGAAGAGCCGTTTCCTTACGTTCTTCGCTTAATTCTTCACCGGTCATTTCCTCATATGCCATCCAGGCGCCGATTAATGCGGCCGTTCCGGAAATCATGGATGGTCCGGCTACAAATACTTCCGCATCTTCCACTCCGGCCGTAAGAAGTGCGTTCTTATACATGCTTACGGTACAGTAATTGATATTCTCCGTCGTAACGGTAATTCCGCTTCCCTTGTCCGCCGGCTTGATCATAACGCAGGAAAGCGCTCTCGTACCGATTACGGAAGCCGGAATATACGAATCGAGATTCTCATGCTCCATCTGATTGGTCACATAGAGAACCGTATAGTCCGATAAGTCTTCCTTGGTAATGCCGAACTTGTCCAGGACAACCGCCAGTTCGGCTTCGTTCAAATCCTGCCCTAAGGCAATATACGGTTTGTCCTTCCCTTTCGCCAGAACCTTTCCGGGCACTGCCGCAAGAATCAGTATCAGCATCAGGGCAAGGACCGCCCGAAATATTCTTTTATTTCTTAACATATTTCCGCTCCGCTCGGCATTGTAAATTCAGGAACCAGCAAAGCAAGCTTTCCTTCCGCATCCTCTGCGCAGATTAACATACCCTGGGATTCGATTCCCGCAAGAGTCGCAGGTGCAAGGTTTGTCAGTACCATAACCTTCTTGCCCACCATGTCTTCGGGGCTGTATGTGGATTTAATGCCGGATACAATCTGTAATGTTTTGCTGCCCACTTTTACCTGGGAGCATAATAATTTCCTGGATTTTTTCACTTCCTCGCAGGCAAGGATTTCGCCCACCTGGAACTGCAGTTTCGCAAAATCGTCATAGGTAATCGTCGGCTTTGCTTCCAAATCGATTACGCCTTCTTCGGCCGGTGCCGCATCCGCGCCGGACTCAGCCGCAACTTCCGCTTTCTGAATTGCCGCAATACGTTCCGCCTCTGCAAGAACATCCTTGATGTCAAGTCTTGCAAAAAGAGCCTTCGGTTCGGCCGTTACTTTATTGCCGCTCGGATATCCGCCAAACTCCGTTAAGGTATCAAAATCGCGAAGCGGTGCATTCATCTGACGGGAAATCTCCTTCGCCGTATCGGGAAGGAACGGCTCTAACAGGGATGCACCCATCATGATGCCTTCCGAAAGGTTATAAAGAACCGTAGCCAGACGGTCTTTCTTTGCTTCGTCTTTTGCCAGCACCCAGGGTGCGGTTTCATCAATGTATTTGTTGCAGCGCTTGAAGAGATTGAAAATCTCCGTAATGGCATCCGCCACACGCAGCTCTTTCATTTTATCCAGAACACGGCCGTAGGTGGATGTGGCAACGGCAATCAGATCGTCATCCACTTCTTCCTTAACGCCCCTGTTTTCCACGCTGCCGTCAAAGCACTTGTTGCTCATGGAAATGGTACGGTTTACAAGATTTCCCAGAACATTGGCCAGGTCTGTGTTGATTCGCTCCGTCATTAAGTTCC
>CADCOL010000299.1 GCA_902803015.1 uncultured Lachnospiraceae bacterium
CCCCAAAGAATTCCCAACACAAGCGGCTGGTGCAGTAAATACACCCATAACGCGTACTTCCCGAGGAAAGTAAACGGTTCGATTCGAAGCTTCATCACGGAAAGCTTCTTAATCTTTTCGCCCATCCAGCCGTACAATCCCATTCCGGATAAGAACAGGAAAAACCAGGGCATAATCGGAAAATAATCCGATGACGAAAAGCCTTCTCCCGGAAAACCGATAAATGCAGTAAGCACAACCATAACTGGATGCTTTGCACCGTACAGAAAATCCGGAAAATAGAAAAGCGGTATCTGAAGCGGTCCAAAGTATCCGAACTGCATATGTAATGTCAGAATAAATAATAAAAGTCCGACAATAAACAGAATGATAAAATGCTTCTTTTCCTTAATATTCCGAAACGGAATCGAAAGCAGCATGCAGGCTCCGATACAGGTTAAAACTCCAAAGTAAATCGGCGGATCCACCTTTGTAATTATGCTGACAAGCGTTACGATAAGTCCTGCCGCCGAAACCGTCAGACCGCGCTTGACAGGGTGTTTTCCGAGTAAACAGCAGTAACCCGATAAAAAGAAAAATACAATCCGGATGAACTGCTCCGTCATCAGGGAAGGATAGCTGTTTACGAAACTGATATCAATATTGAAATAAGACGGCAAATCAAAAATCACATGATAACAAATCATGCCGACAACCGCGAATCCACGCACGGTGTCGAGCAGATGATATCTCACCTTCTTAGGTTTGTCCGCCTTTTTTTCCGAAGCCATACCGTCTCCTGTTACTTCATTATGCATTCAACTTAACACTTTAACGATTTCACCCGAAATGTCAAGCAAAATCCCCGTTTTTCGGACAAGGAAGGCACCCTCTCGGGTGCCTTCGCGCAATTGCCGTATTGGAATGCTTTATTCTTCATCCTCCGACTCGGTCGGGAAAATCAAATTCTCTTCCGCATCGTCGAAGTCAAGATTCGGATATTTTTCATCCTCGGGAATTTCTTCCATTGCATCTTCCACATTGGAATATTCGTTGGTTCCGTCACTTACTTTCTCGCGAACCTTGGCAATCTTGGCTACTTTTACCTTACGCTCAAGATTGATTAATTTTACACCGGAGGTGTGACGTCCGATCTTGGAAACATCGCCCATCGGAATCTGAATAATGACACCGGCGGAAGTAATCATCATAATTTCATGATCGTCATTTACCGCTTTGACGCCGACCAGGTTACCGGTCTTCTCGGTAATCTTGTAACACTTCACACCCTTGCCGCCGCGGTGCTGTAAGTTGAATTCCGAAAGATCCGTTCTCTTGCCGATACCGTTTTCGGATACCACAAGGAGGGAATCGCCCTGGTGATCAAGCTGCATGCCCACGATTTCGTCGAGATCGTTTAAGTTCATACCGATGACACCCATCGAGGAACGTCCGGTCGCACGTACATCGGTTTCCTTGAAGCGGATGCACATACCAAACTTGGTAACCAGGAAAATTTCGGTATCTTTATCCGTTGATTTTACTTCGATTAATTCATCGTCATCTCGAAGGTTAATCGCAATCAGACCGCTCTTGCGGATATTTGCAAACTCGGAAAGAGGAGTCTTCTTAACGGTACCCTTCTTGGTAACCATGAAGAGGTTTCTCTCTTCCTCCATATCCTTAATCGGGATAATTGCGGATATCTTCTCACCCGGATTCAGCTGCAGGAGGTTGATGATTGCAACACCTCTCGAAGTTCTGCCGGATTCGGGAATTTCGTATGCCTTCATACGGTATACGCGACCGAAGTTTGTAAAGAACATCACATAATGATGCGTCGTGGTCATAAGCAGATCTTCGATATAATCATCTTCAATCGTGCTCATTCCCTTAATGCCGCGTCCACCCCTGTGCTGGGATTTAAAATTATCAACCGTCATTCTCTTCACATATCCGAGAGATGACATCGCAATAACGGTATTCTCGTTCGGAACAAGATCTTCATTCGAAATATCGTATAAATCATAACCGATGGAAGTACGTCTCGGATCCGCATATTTATCGCGGATTGCAAGGATTTCGTCCTTGATGACACCGAGTAAAACTTTCTCATCCGCAAGAATGGATCTTAAGTATTCGATTCTTGCAAGCAGTTCTTTGTGCTCGTTTTCAAGCTTCTCTCTTTCCAAACCGGTCAGGGCACGAAGTCTCATCTCGACGATGGCATTTGCCTGAATCTCGGTTAAGTCGAAGCGCTCCATTAAGCGGTTCTTTGCTTCGGTAACATTCTCACTGCTTCGGATAATCTGAATGACCTCATCGATATGATCGAGTGCAATGAGTAAGCCCTGAACGATATGGTCACGCTCCAGTGCCTTGTTTAAATCGAATTTCGTTCTTCTGGTAACAACATCCTTCTGATGATCCAGATAGCAGTTTAACATCTGAAGAAGGTTTAATACCTTCGGTTCGTTGTCCACAAGCGCCAGCATAATGACACCGAAGGTATCCTGAAGCTGGGTGTGCTTAAACAGATGATTTAACATGATGTTCGGGTTTACGTCGCGACGAAGTTCAATCACGATACGCATACCTTCACGGTTGGTCTCATCACGAAGATCCGTGATACCGTCCAGTTTCTTGTCTTTTACAAGCTCGGCGATTTTTTCGATCAGACGTGCTTTATTCACCATATAAGGAAGCTCGGTTACGATAATACGGTTCTTGCCGTTTTGCAGCGTCTCGATATCGGTAACCGCACGCACGCGGATTTTTCCTCGGCCGGTACGATAAGCTTCTTCAATTCCCTTGGTTCCGAGAATCATCGCTCCGGTCGGAAAATCCGGTCCCTTTACGATATCCATAACCTCTTCGATTTCGGTATCCCTGTCCTCATCGATGTGGTTATCGATAATCTTTACTACCGCATCGATGGTTTCACCAAGATTGTGAGGCGGAATATTGGTTGCCATACCAACCGCGATACCGGTCGTACCGTTTACGAGAAGGTTCGGGAAGCGGGAAGGAAGAACGGTCGGTTCTTTCTCGGTCTCGTCGAAGTTCGGAACAAAATCAACGGTCTCTTTATTGATGTCCGCCAAAAGCTCGGTTGCAATCTTCGAAAGTCTTGCCTCGGTGTAACGCATTGCAGCTGCGCCGTCGCCGTCGACGGAACCGAAGTTTCCGTGGCCGTCCACCAGAACATTACGCATGGACCATTCCTGCGCCATGTTTACCAATGCGCCGTAAATGGAGGAGTCACCGTGAGGGTGATATTTACCCATTGTATCACCGACGATACGGGCCGATTTTCGATGCGGCTTGTCCGGTGTATTCCCGAGTTCCAGCATGGCGTACAGGATTCTTCTTTGTACGGGCTTTAAACCGTCCCTTACGTCCGGAAGGGCACGTGCCGCGATAACGCTCATCGCGTAATCGATATAACACGTTTCCATGGTATTTTTTAAGTCCACCTGTTCTATCTTGTCATATGTCAGGTCTTCCATATACTTAGCTTCTCCTTGTATATTTATAAACAGTACGATTCGTTAATCGGATTCTTGCATCAGATATCGAGATTCTTTACAAATTTCGCGTTCTCTTCAATGAATTCACGTCTTGGTTCTACCTTATCACCCATCAAAATCGTGAAGGTAAGATCCGTTTCGGATTCCACTTCACCTTCCATGGTTACGCGCTTTAAAATACGACGCTCCGGATCCATGGTGGTTTCCCAAAGCTGCTCGGCATCCATTTCACCAAGACCTTTGTAACGCTGAATCTTGTTGTTGGAATCACGTCCGACCTCGGAAAGGATGTTGTTCAGTTCATCATCCGAGTATGCATACCAGATTTTCTTGTTCTTCTCAAGCTTGTAAAGGGGCGGTGTTGCAAGATAAACATGTCCCTGCTTGATTAATTCCGGCATAAAACGGTAAATGAATGTCAGAAGCAATGTACTGATATGCGCACCGTCGACGTCGGCATCGGTCATGAGGATAATCTTGTGATAACGAAGCTTTGAAATATCGAAATCATCATGAATACCGGTACCGAATGCGGTAATCATCGCTTTGATTTCCGCGTTCGCATAAATCTTGTCCAGTCTTGCCTTCTCTACATTGAGAATCTTACCGCGAAGCGGAAGAATTGCCTGCGTTGCACGGCTTCTTGCGGTCTTTGCGGAACCGCCCGCGGAATCTCCCTCGACGATATAGATTTCACAGTTCTCCGGATTCTTGTCGGAACAATCCGCAAGCTTGCCGGGAAGGGCCATTCCTTCAAGCGCCGTCTTTCTTCTGGTCAGGTCCCTTGCTTTTCTTGCTGCTTCTCTTGCACGCTGTGCCAGGATGGATTTTTCGCAGATTATCTTTGCAATCGCGGGATTCTGTTCCAGATACCAGGTCAGCTGTTCGCTGACAATCGAATCCACCGCA
>CADCOL010000300.1 GCA_902803015.1 uncultured Lachnospiraceae bacterium
ATTCAACAGCTTTTCTCTTGTAATCGTAACTATAACGCATAAAAATACCCTCCTTACTGGTTTGTCCAGTAAAGAGGGTACATATCACTGGTGAGGGGGATTTTTTTATTTTAGTTTTTGATAATTTCTTTTTGTCGGGTTGCCGGCATTAGTCCATGATCACCGGCCTCATATAGTTAATTTTACCGTCTTCATCGAATCCGATGTGTACACATAACGAATCTTCAAAATCAAGCGTTTCATTGCAATCGTATCCGTCGTATCCAAGTTCCGGAAGTGCGGCACGATAGATGTTTTTGTTGGTTTTTTCTTTATCGATGAACTGCGTAAACGTAAATGTTTTCCATTTTTCAAAAGAATCATCCACGGGCTCTTCCCAGATGAAATCCTTTGAGAATTCAGCGGAATAGAAGTTGTAGTAATCAATCGGAACTTCCGGTCCGTTAATGCCTGCTACCTGATAGAAAGCGGTGGTCGGGGTATCGCCGGGATTTCCGATAAACTGCAGGAATGCATAAATCGTAGGCGCCTGTTCATTTACCGGATCCTTCATCTCGGATAAGGAACCAAGAGAACCGCCGGGAGCAAACATGTCTTTTAAGCGGATTTCCTTTCCGGTACCGGCCGGCAGGAAGGAGTAGTGGAGATTTAAGAAATCATACCCGGTTCTCCAGCCGATGTCTGCACCGGGGAATCTGTGAGAATCAGCGGTAACAAAGAAGATTCCATCGTTGGTGCTTTCATGGTACTGAATGGTCCGGATAAATCCGCCACCGTCATTTGTAGTATATAATTCGAACGGTTCGAGGATTTCGGGTTGTGAAAACATCGGATCCGGATCCTCTGCGGAACCGTATTCGGTTACGGTGAGCTTGGAAGCGGGAGAGGCGTTTCCGGGGGTTGCATTCTCGGGAATTTCGCATTCCACGCTGTAACTGCAGGTGTAGAAATGACCGGTTCCCTGATAAATGTGAATATTGAATCTTAATACGTTATCGTCAACGGAGAAGCCGTCCTGTACGGAAGGATATTCGGAAGGATTCAAAGGAACATCGCCCAAATATACATAGCTTCCGTCAAAGTTAAACATGAACAAGAGGAAAAGTCCGTCTTCCTTATCGCTTTCCTGGAGCATGTAAAGATGGGAATTATCCATGCCGACAACGTAAAGGTATTTGTCTTTGTATACGGCTTTGATATCGGAGAGCTTCTTAACTTCCGTGCCTGTTTCGTAAATGCTGAAGATTTCCTGATAGGAATCGTCATAATCGTAGGAGGCAAAATGCTTGCCGTCTTCCGCAAATGCCGCGAAATATCCGTCGGTGATTTTTACCGGTTCTTCTGCCGGAAGTGTCTTTTTGTAGATGCAGACGCTTTCGTCGCCTTCTGCGTTGCGCTCGGAATATAAATCGTTTCCAACAAGATATAACATTCCGTAGCCCTGATCGTCCGTAAACGGTACGACGCCGTCTTCGGGGCTCTTCGGATTGAAAGAGTAAAGCTGGTTGGTACCGTATAGCGTGGAATCAAAGGAAAAATCTCCGAACAGACCATTGTAATTTATGCTCGATCTGTCATAAACACGGAAGAGAAGCTGATCGCCCCACTGTACACAGTAGCCTTTCTGGAAGATGGGGTCGGATTCTCCTTCACCGGGCTTTTCCCAGGAACCGGAAGGAAGTTCTTCGGAAACTTCCTGGGAATTCTCCATACCGGGTCCGTCAAGCGGTTTTAAGATGTTCTTAAGCGCGGAACATCCGGTAAAAGAGGTAAGCATTACCGCGCTCATCAGTACGGAAATACCGAGTTTTAAAGTTCTTTTTTTCATTTTTTCATGACTCCTTTTTATTGGCCGGAGGTTTTTGTGCGTTTCTTTACCATAAGAAGGCAAATTACCATGGCAACCGCATAAAGGCCTGCAGCCGTAATAATGATAATATTATAATTGTTTTCGGTGTGGCTGAGAATAATTTCGGACAAATTATTTCCGGTAATACCCGCAATGGCCCATGCGGAAAGCGCAAGACCATGAATTTTACTGATGTTTTCCATACCGAATCTTGAATCGAGAAGTGCAGGAAGAGTGGAGAAACCACCGCCGTAACCCAGGTTTACGATCATTAACATCGGTATGATCAGGAATGCAAGCGGTGCCGCAAAGGTCAGAAGGCAGATTAAAATGCAGCTTGCAAAAATGATTACGTAAATGGTGGCACGGTCCTTTAATTTATCGGAAATCGTAGAATAACCGATTCGGCCGAGTGCGTTGCAGATAGCCGTAACGGAAGGAATGATCGCAACGATTGCGGCAAGCGCGGCAGCGGATGCGAATTTGCTTTCGAGAAGCTGTTTTTCATATGTGATTAGCATTAATCCGCAGTGAATGTTGATGTAGAAGATTAACCAGATTCCGATAAACATCGGATTCCTGAACATGGTAACTGCCCTGAAGGAATCGTTGGTGGCTTTGCTTTCCACCCAGTCCGCAGGCTTCTTTAATAAAAGATGACCTAAGAACATCATTACGAAATAAACCGCTCCGAGAATTAAGAACATGGCGGTAATTCCGAAATTGTTCTGTAATACTTCCATAATCGGGGTGGCGATTGCTTTTGCAAGACCGAATCCCATGATGGAAATACCGGTTGCAAGACCTTTGTTATCCTTAAACCAGAGCATCAGAGTTTTAACGGGGGAGAGATATCCGATTCCGAGACCGATTCCCATGATGCAGCCGTAGAATATATAAATCAGAATCAGTGCGAGAGGACCGGTAAAGAATTTAATGGTAAGTCCGGTTCCCAGCATGCCGACCGTAAAGCAGATGCAGGAAATCAGGGATGATTTGTGAATGTTTAATTCAACGATTTTACCCGCAAATGCGGCGCTCATGCCAAGGAAAAAAATCGCAAAGGAAAATGCCCAGCCTACGGCTCCTTTGCTCATACCAATCTGATCGGCGATTGTGGTTTTAAAGGTACTCCAGCAGTATACCGTACCGATGGAGCAGTGGATTAAAAGTGCAGGAATGGCGGCACGAAACCACCTGTTGTCATACCATTTCTTTGCTTTTGCCTGTTCGCTCATGATTCATCCTCTCTCTTTTTGGGTTACATAACATACAACATATTGCGATTTGCAACCAATCCCCAAACAAGATATAGAATACTATGCTTTTATAATAAAGTAAATAGTTTACGATTTGTTAATAATTTAACTTTTGAATGTGCGGTTTTCGTTGATAAAAATGTTTCACGGTATTAAAATGAAGTATTGTGAAAGGGGAAACAATTATGAAAAAAAAGAAATGTCTTAAAAATGTAAGAAGAAGTTTCAGTATTTTACTGGCCGTTCTGCTTTTAGCCGTGAATTTCTCGGGCTGTTCCTTACTCGAAGAGGAAGAAGAGGAACGGGGA
>CADCOL010000301.1 GCA_902803015.1 uncultured Lachnospiraceae bacterium
AAGTGCGTTGCAAAACTGCCGGTTGCGGTTCCGCCGCCTGCTTCATCATCGTCAAGCGCGGTAATGATGTGGAACGGATTCAGTCTGCCCTGCAAAGCATTTGCAACGTTAATCATCTTACCGTGCAGATTATGCGCCAGTTCGGAATACTCGTTCTCGGGGTCGAGAATGAAGATCTTCGCATCTTCCGCCGCAAGGTTCGAAAGCAAACTCTTGGTTGCATAAGATTTACCGGAACCGGACTTACCGATAACTACCATGTTGGAGTTAACGCGTTCGTTGTCTCTTCTGAAGAAGTTGATAAATACCGGAACGCCTTCGCTGACACCGAGCTTAAATCCGCCCTCATCGGAGATATGTGCATAAATCCAGGGGAATGCTGCCGCGATGGAGTTCGTGGGAATACCACGACCTTCTTTTTCCTTCGGATCGTACGCGGAAACCTGGGATCCGATAAATGCCTGAATCTGCTCGAATTCCATGTTGTTAAGCCGGAATCCGCTTTCCTGCCATGCTCTTCTTACGTTCTTCTTCATCGAAGAAATTACGGGAAGAACACTTTCGGGCGGCTGATGCACGATTGCCGGTGATGTTCTGGTGGCCTGAATATCATACGCGGTGATGTAGATATTGCATTCCATCAATTCCTCGCCTTCGCTCTGCAGCGTTGCCAAAAGTTCGGTCAGGGATGCAATATGAGTTTCCAACTCGATACGCTTCGAGTCAACACCCGTTGCATTATACTGACCACGTAATTCCTGTAAGGAACGGTCGATGGTACGTACGGACTTGCCGCGGTCCATCGGGGTACATTTTACAACAACCTTGGTGCCTGGCATGGACATAACCCCTGCAAGCCACGCATCTCCGACCATCGTGGGATAAGTTACAACACGCATGTTGTGCGTGATGATATTGTTTACTTCAATCGTACGGAACTTGATATTCAATGTTGTCGGCATTGCCCACATTGCATAATCTTCCGGATCGATTAAATCGATTTCACGTTCATCGAAATCAATCTGGTTCGTGTACTTTAAGAATACGGCAAGTTCTTTGTCGCTTTCGAGTCTTTTGACTTTCAGTTCGCCCGCGGTTAAGTAATCAAGGGCTGCCTTTACCTGAATTTCAAGCTGCTTCTTGTCACTTTCGAAAAGAACCAGATAATAGAAAGGAGTAATGACTTTATTGTGGAAACACATATCTTTCAAATCAGCGATACGGTCTTCCACGATTTCCACACGACCTTTGAATTCTGCTTCGGACATAACACCACTTTCAAAAGACTTGCGGATTTCAATCAGCTTCTGCTCCTCTTTTTCAAGGAACTTATCATACATAACCGGACGTTCAATCTTGACGATGTTTGCGGAGAATCCGACATGCACGCCGCGAAGAACTCTTCCGACACCGGCTTCAATAGAATTGTTTCTTCTGTGTTCGCTGAAGAAACGGAACTCTACGGGATCAATTTCTATCGCGCAGCCAAAGTACTTTCCGCCATACTCAATATAACCGTCTTTGATGCCCGTAAATGCCATAATCTGGTCCATGAAAGCTGCCTGGAACGTATTGTCCGTTACATCTTCCTTGGCCAGGTTCTTTGCCTGCTTGATTGCCTGACTGCGGTTTGCTCTTGCAAGCCATACCGCATCTTTTTCTTCCTTCGTGTACTTGCTGCTGCGAAGGATCTTGTCCTCTTCCTTGCGAAGGCGCTTGTCTTCCTTCTTTAATTCGGAGAGGGATTTCTTCGGTCCGTCACCGGCGGATGCAGTATTCTTGGAACCAATCTTCGCGCCTGTTCCCGTAGCAACATCGGTCGTTGCAAAATCAACATCGACACCGAAATCTTCATCAATACCCGCGCCGAGTTCAATACCGTCCGCGTTTTCGTCGTCACTGTGATAATCGCCGAGTTTGATGGTTCCGGAATTCTTTGCTTTCTTGCTCTTCTTTGCGCCTGACTTTTTATCGAGACCTTTTACCTTGGAAGTATTCTCCAAAACCTGCGTATCATCATCGTGATATGCCAGAAACTCATCGTCTTCGTAGAATCCGTCATCACCGCTGTAACTTGCTTCGTAGGGTATGTCTGTTTCGTAAGACTCTGTTTCATAAGGCTCCTCA
>CADCOL010000302.1 GCA_902803015.1 uncultured Lachnospiraceae bacterium
AACAATTTAAGAGGGCTTTTTGCCCGATTTTAAGTTCAAAATTACTATTGCGGACAGAATCAGAAGGATTCCGAGACCGGAAAGCAGTGTTAACGGTTCGGAGAATACGAAGATTCCGACCAAAGTGGCAACCAGCGGCTCAATCGTAGCAATGATTCCCGCCCGGCTGGCATCCACTGTTTTCAGGCCGAGCGTATAGGCAAGAAAAGGGATTACCGCCGTTACAACCGCCGTCAGGATACAAAAAAGCAAAAGAAGAACCACATTATCCGCCGCCGCAAACTTGGTAATCAGATCCTTCGGCCGGCAGATTGCCAGGGAACCTGCTGCCGCAAGCAAAAAGGTGTAGGTCGTAACCGTGAACGGCGAATATTTACGAAGTGCAACGGTTCCGAGGATGCTGTACAAGCCGTATCCGAATCCGGCACCGAGCCCGATCAAAAACCCGACCGGAGTCATCCCCTGCCCGGAAATTCCCGAAACCAGGATGCATCCCGCAAACGCAAGAATCAGCGCGATAATCTTCTTTGCATTCATCTTTTCGCGAAAGAAGATCAAAGACATCAGCATAATCCAGATCGGGGACGTATAAAGAAGGATTGCCGCCGTGGAAAGCGACATCATCATAATGGCGGTAAAATAGCATATCGTAAAAAACAGAATGCTTCCGAAACCGAGTCCCAGAAAGAGCGGAATGTCTTTTAGCGCAATTTTAAAGCCGGATTTATCTTTGATTAAAAGGATCACGGCAAAAATCAAAGCCGCAATCGTCACGCGGATGGCCACAATCTGAATTGAGCCAAAACCGTATGTTTCCAGTTTTCTTACAAAAATCCCCATGCTGCCCCAGAAACACCCGGCCAGAATAATTAAGAATATCCCGAGTTTTGTGCCCCCGGCTGCTTTTCCCTGAGAATTTGACTGCATTTCGCTCATAATATACGTTATTCCTCTTCAAGCGCCCGGTTCAGTTCTTCCGTACCGGGCAGAACGAAACGCCCGTCCTTTAAAAGCGGAATGCGCTCTCCGTTTGCCAGAATTGCCTCGATAACACCGATTTCCTCGTAAGGAATCGTAATGTCGGTATGACAGTGAAAATATGCCTCCTCGGGGTTTGTATGGCGTTTTAAGGAGTATGTATTCTCCTTTGCAACCATTTCCTTGCCGTCGGGATTGACATAGTGCACTTCCTCTTCATTCGAATAGCAGGTATCCCCGAACGCAAAATGGGGACCGGTCTTCTCCGCAATCAGAATCGGGAGTTTTTCAAACAAATCGTATTTGCAGGCAACCGCATAAGCAGTGGTATTCGTACCGATTGCGAATTCGCCCATCGGCAGGAATTCGTGATGGTACATAATGTTCTCTTCCACCGCACTTTCGGGCAGATTCGTGGTCGTACCGCCCTTCGTGATGCCGTCCTTGATTTCAATCTTCAGGTTTTCGTATTTTAATCCATTTATGTAAACCTTTTTCACATGTAGGATTCCGTTCGTGCCTTCAAGCACGGGAGACGTAAACACCTCTCCGACAGGGATGTTGACGTCTGCCACGCAGTTCTCGAATTTGGCTTCCTTCTCCGGGTTATTAAGTTTACATAATTCAACCGTCAGTTCTGTCTCGTTTCCGTTTGCACCTTTCACATGCACGCGTTCCGCTTTGTTCAACGTATCAATCAAAGTGGTCTGAATGCGCTGATACAACATGTAATCCAGCGTGTTGATGCGGATGGTCTCGTCAAAGAGCGTTTCAAAGTTTTCGCCGATTTCCGGAATCGGGAATGCGATAATCGTAAAACTGCGCTCTTCCATGTGAATGTAGGAATTCGCCATCTCCGAGGCCTTTGCCTGATAAGATACCTGGAGCTTCCTTGAAGCGTCGTCAAATGCCGGACAGTCGTCCTTCTCCTGCGGAATAAACTCGGTTTCACCGAAAGTTTCCATGCATGCCGGGCCTGCGAATTTACGCACGGTATCCTTGTTTTCTTCGTATGCTTCTTTCAGAACTTCGAGTTTTCTGGTTACCAGATGCCCGTCCAAGAATAACGCGAGGTCCTCTCTGTGGTCATATTCCGCCTGACGGTTGAAGGAAGAGGATACGTAACCGATTTTTACCAGTCCGCGTTTGGAGAAAATATCCGTCCCCGCAGCAAAAAGAATCGGTTTAAGTCCCATCGCGTCAAAGTTTTGAATCGCCGTACGGATGACACGTTCGAACCCTAAAGGATAACGGATATTGACCGTGTTTTTTATGGATAAATCTTTTCCTGCGGCGATGAATCCCAGTCGGAAGCCTTCCGTAAAGGTATCCGCCATCAGCTTTATCTTTTCTTCGGGAAGGGATGCAATATACTCCGCGGTTTTGATTTCGTTCCCGGAAATGTACTCACCGTAGCGGAATAAGTAATTCGGTTTGGAAAGATCCGAATGCATGATGATGTCATATGCAAGATTCTCTTGGAACGAGAAACGTTCTTTCACGCTGTTTATGGCATAATCCTCGCTGTAATCCGAAACATACCAGTACAGAATGTCTTTGATTTCTTCCGCCTTCGGTGCCTTGCCGGTTTCTTCGAATGCAAATACGAAGGAGGTGTAGATTTCAAGGAAAAGTTCAAGGCGGATGGCAAGCTTCTGCGCTGCGGCGTCAGGCATCGTGTCGCTTTTCTCCGAACTGTCCTTATAATATGCATATTCATGAGCAAACGGAATCAGGCTGATTTCCTCGAAATAAAGGAACGCAAGCAGCTGCCCCATCTCTTTGCCGAAAATCTTACACATGTAGGACGGATTAACAAAACTCTCTTCGTAGTTTTCCGACACCGGCGCGTAGAGGCTCTTTAATTCTGCGTGCAGTTCAGCGATATTCTTTTCATAATGTGCGTCATACTCCAGCGCATTTACCAGAAACTCCGCCAAAGACGTAAAAAAGGGTTGATATTCCATCAGCCCTTTCTCCGACCTGATTTCTTTGATTCTTTCCAAAGACAATTCAATTCTTTCGTTCATGTGAGTATCCTTTCCGATACTGTCCTACAATTGTAGTCTGTTTACAGATTCATAATTCCGCGCCCAAGCAGGTAAATGATGAAAAATACATTTACTCCGTTCACCGCCATACCGAGTGTTGAAAAGAACACATAGGTATCCGGCATCAGGCGACCCTTAATGCAGCAGAACAGTCCCACTGCGGAAAACAAAAACGCAACCAGCGCGGTAATTCCGTAATTAAACGGTGCCACGCCGCCGCGGTAAAATGTCAGAATAACGGTCATCAAAAGAGCAAGCAGGGACATCACGCCCAAAGACAGCCCGAAGATCACGATCAACGGAACTGTCTTGTTAGTGAACTTATAGTGCGGGTTGACCGCACGTTTTTTCTTCTTCTCTTTTGCCATGCCTGAAAAACCGTCTTACTTAGCTCCGTACTGTTCGTAGTACGCATCGATTGAAGCCTTCAGGGTATCGTCGATAATAACTTCTCCGTTGTAAGGCTTGTTGTATAGTTTCTCCACAACGTCCGCCATGGATACAATGGCACGTGCTTCGATTCCGTATTTGTCCTTAATGTCATCGAGTGCGCTCTTGTCGGTATCGATACCTTTTTCCATACGGTTTAAGGAAACCATTAACCCCTTAATCTCCACATTGCCCTGTGCCTTGATAATCGGGAAAGTCTCTTCGATGGACTTGCCGGAAGTCGTTACGTCTTCGATGATTACCACGCGGTCACCGTCCTGGATTTTACTTCCGAGAAGGATGCCGACATCGCCATGATCCTTGATTTCCTTACGGTTGGAGCAGTAACGGATTTCTTTGCCGTAAAGCTCGCTGTATGCGATGCAGGTTGCAACGCTCAAAGGAATTCCCTTGTACGCGGGTCCGAAGAGCACATCAAAATCATCGCCGAAATTATCATGAATCGCTTTCGCATAATACTCGCCGAGACGCTTTAACTGTGCGCCGGTCACATATGCTCCCGCATTCATAAAGAAAGGGCTCTTGCGTCCGCTCTTTAACGTAAAATCGCCGAACTTCAAAACCTTGCTCTCCAACATAAACTCTATAAACTCTTCTTTGTACTGTTCCAT
>CADCOL010000303.1 GCA_902803015.1 uncultured Lachnospiraceae bacterium
CCGTACGTTTCTCAAACTCATCGAGAATTTCCTTCGGAAAGCCGTTCGGATAAGTCGGGAACGGTTTCGGGGAAATAATTCCGCCGATTTCCCAGTGTCCGATCGTCGTATCCTTTCCCATCGAAGCCTCCTGCATTCTCGCAAATGCACCGGACGGATTCTCACATTTTTTACCGACTTCCACGCCGTCAATATTAAAGAATCCGAGTTTCTCCATATTCTCAAAGCGGAAGAATTCGCTCGTCGATACGCTCCTTAGCGTATTCGTTCCGACGTCTCCGAAAAGGTTTGCATCCGGCTCTTCACCGATTCCGAAACTGTCCAGTACAATTAAGAACACTCTTTTCATATTATTCATGGAAAACCTCCTGTATCTTTATACGCAAAAAGTGCGTGGTACAATCACAACACTGTAATCATATCACGCACAGTCCAACAAATGTCCAACATAAACGTAAATTTTTACAAAAAAGGGGTTAATTTATGCTTTCCAGAAAGTCATGAATCGTATTCCGGTATCCTGCCGAATCGTCGACGATAATGTCCGCATGTTCGCTTCCGTCGCTTACATAAACGGTAAGCTCGCAGGGCGCTTCCTCGAGCACCTTTTGGATTGCTTGTGTAGACTGTTTCGGAATGACTTTTTCATCACCCGCAAGCAGTAAAAGCACATCTGCGGTAACGTTTTTCAACTGCGGAATCGGATTCTGCTGGTCGAAGGAAAATCCGGAAACCAGGGGATTCATTTTACCCGCAAGCCAGTTCTGCGGCTTCGGTGCACCGGTTAAATCTTCCATCGGTCCCATCGGACAGTCGAGAATCGCAAAATCAAGCGTACTCACCAAAGGCTCTTCATCCATGGCATTCTCGCATCCCGCGCCGCCCATGGACTGCCCCCAGATACCGCAAAGATAGCGTTTTCCCGAAGTATCTTCGGTGTTTTTGTCCTGTTCCTGCATATGGAAAGCACGTTCTTCGGCCTGATCATACGCAAACTGATAGACATCCTTCACATCCATGCCTTCCAGATATCCGTATCCGACATATCCGAAGGTGCTTTCGCCGAATTTGCGCTCGTCAAAACTGTAAACTTCGAATCCTTCCAGCAGGAATACTTCTGCCTCATGATAAATCACGATATGGCTGGAATTCATGCCGTGCGCCATTACCACGAAGCCTTTCGGTTCCCCTTCCGGCATATAGTGAAATGCCGGAATCAGATAGTTCTTCGTTCCCGTGGAGGGAATCAGAAAGGATTCCATTTGATATTTTTCCTCGAATGCGTAACTGTCAATTCCCGTTACATCTTCAAGCCATACTCTTGTATACTCTTCCACCGTGCGCTCATGATCGCCCTTGCTCTTTAAGACAAGCGTTTCCGCGAACGATGCACTCGGCAGTGCCAGCACGAGGTTGGCAATCACGAAAATAATGATAACCCGGCGAATAATCCTGCCGGCTTTTTTCTTTTTGGATTGTGTTTCTTCCTTACTCACAACGAATTACTTCCTTCATTCAGAATATCACTACGCCTGCTCTACAAATCCCTGCCGGTCCATGTAGTAGCATCCTTCGCCGTAATCGGGCGGGTTTTTCATGCATACAACCAATGCAATCGCATAAACAATCGGTAAAATCAGGCTGAAAACGGAAACAGGCAATGCCGCTTCTTTATTTCCGAATGTACAAAGCATGTCGTACATTTTACGCCATGCACATGCATATAAGAATACCGCAAGTGCGATGTCCAGAATCTGTCCGACAGCCGGTACCACGTTAAGCATACCGATGACTGCGGTTCCGAATACGGATGCCAGGATTGCGATTAACGCAATGACCTGACGCTTCTCGGTCGGGAATTTAAAGAACAGTGCCTTGAATTCACGCTTCGGGAGCATGTACTCAAGATAGGTCTGTAAAAACGGAATGAACGCAAACCACGCATTCTTGTATCCTGCTCTTCTTGCCATAACGAAAAGTGCGATGGCGGGAATCAGGTAAGTAATTATCATCCAGATAAATCCGATGATTGCCAGCGTAATGCTGATAACCGCGATTGCCGCACTGCCGAGGATTCCGACAATTCCGGCAAGGGATGAAACGATTCCGAACACGGAACCGGAAGAATTTTCCAGAGATGCCAGAATGTCTTCGACATTTCCGATTTCACTTGCAACTTCTGCGCTGAGCAAAAAAGTTTCCATGTATGGTACCTCCTTTTACACACGAAAAAGATTTCTTAAAAACTGTGCCACCCTCCCCCGCGCTATGCACGGAAAAAGGCAGCACTTTAAATCGGTTTCTTATTTCCAAATACTTAATTATTTACGCTTATCTGCAGGAACGTCCTTGATGGAGAAGCTCATTCTGCCCATTTTATCCTTGCC
>CADCOL010000304.1 GCA_902803015.1 uncultured Lachnospiraceae bacterium
CGCTCGATGTAAGTAAACAGGTCTTTTAGTGACTTCTCCGTAATGTCCGGCGTACGATTCTGCAAAAGTCTCGTCAGCTGCGTGCATACATCCTTCGGAAGCGGATGGTCTTCCTTGGTGCGCATCGCAGGATGCGACATGATGAACGAAGTAAATTTCTCATAATTTATGTAAACCAAATCGCGGAACTGTCCGTTTTCGTATAACACCTTTAATTTCTTCTTTCGAAGGATGGCGCGAATGGTGTAGAAGCAGGTTAATCCAAGCGCCAGAACACTGACTACGATGACAAGGGGCAGTGCGAAACGCTTAAAATCGAACTGCAGATTCATCAGGCTCTTCACACCCTTGGTAAGGTTGCTTTCGGTCGGTGTGGAGTTCGGATCCGGCAAATCCGCGATGTCCATACGGAAGTTAAACAGACCCGCAAACAGACCGCTGAATGCGCTGGTATCGAGCTGTTCCTCATCGTCCGAAGGAGGCGTCATTTCAAACGGTACGAAGCCGTAACCTTCCAGATAAATCTCCACCCATGCATGCGCATAGGAGTCGTTGATTTCGATATTTACAACACCTTCTTCATCAAGAAGATTCTTGCCTTCATACCAGTCTTCATATTTTTCATTTACCGCAATGGCGTTCTCTGCCAGGTTCGAAGGCGTGATGATATAACCTTCGCAGTATCTTGCGGGAACACCGAATTCACGAAGAAGCATAACACCGGCAGAAGCGAAGTGTGCACAGTAACCTCGTTTCTGCTTATCGAGGAAATACTCGATGACGTCCTTATTGTACGGTGTCGCACCGGGCGCCATGGTGTATTTAAAATTGTTGACGTAGTGCGAGTAGATTTTACGTGCAACGGCAATGCGGTATGCATTGATATCCTCGTAACCTGCCTGATTCCGCTTGGCATCCAGGCTTGTAAATCCGGTATCGAAATAGTTGTTGTCTTTAACGTATTTTTTTAAGAATTCGTCCAAATCTTCCGGAACTTCGGTACATGCATTGTTTACATAAAATAGATAACTGTCATCATCCGGAGCTTCGTAGTTTTCAGGCACGTTGTAGAATAATTCTGTGTTTGGATAATAAGTTATGTCAACTCCATATTTGATGTCTCTCGAATTCTCGGGACTTCTCTGGAACGAATCGTAAGCCTTGGGATCGGCGAAATAGGGCAGGTAGGAATACTGCGGATCCGCATCGAGATTTACGATATTCATGCGGCCCTTCGCATCGAGTTTGGTTAAGTATTTGCTGTCAAATTCCTTGATATCCTTGTCGTGATAGAGCGGGATGGAGGAAATGTAGGTCATGTCTTCGCCGGGTTCTTTTCTTGCAAGCGCATAGAACTGATTCTGACCGTACATCGTGCCCGTAAAACCCTTTAAATACATCGTGGAGAAGGTGTAGGGCGCATAGGTGACCGAAAGGTCCGTTTCGAAGTCGGGACGTACTTCGCCGACACCGCCGAGTCGTCCGGATGCCATACCGCCGGTATTTTCGTAACGGTTCATCCAGCCTGTCCAACCGGTCTGGATATAGATTTTCACATATTCTTCGGCACGCTGGCGCACCGCGTTATGACGCAGGTATTCGGTATCGGTATTGTAGGAAACTGCCGCCAGGATACCGACTAAAACAGCTACCGCAACGGCAAAAATCGCCGTAATGACATTTCCCTTTAAATTGCCCTGATAGAAGTAATACTTCTTGTTCTTGCGCGAGTAGCGCAGATATTCGTGCGTGTGCTTGCCTTTTACCTGCATTCGCTGGTGCCGGCTCGCCTGCAGGATGCCGACGAAAACATACATGGAAAGCACCATGATGAGGCAGTAAAGAGGCGGCTTGCGGTTGATGAAGAACGCGATTTCGAAAATCGGGAACGTGATTAACATCGTTTCGAGTACGTTCATATAACCCGAAATGGTCACGTTTAACATCATCGCAAGGAAGATGCCCATGAAGATGATTGCGACGGAAACCGTGATTTCACGGGACTCGATGAACTCCTGACCTTCACGGACGGAGAGAAGTTTGAAGTAATCGGAATACGCCGCGTAGATTTCGTTGATAATCGCCTGATAACCGGAGTTCGCGTACATGTACAGATAGACCAGGCCGTACGTGAAACCTCCGAGCAGGAAGAAATATCCGAGATAGAAAATGATCTTGTTGTAGTAAAGGAAAGCCACAAACATGGAGGCCAGGAAAAACGAAGGGATGACCAGAACCGGATTGTAGGGCAGTTTAAATGCCGTCAGAAGTCCGATTAAGGTTCCGTACGTTCCGAGGAAAATCATAAAGCCGCGCAGCAGGCAAATAAGCCCACGGTGATGATTCACACCGTCGGTGATTTCACCGGTATAGATACCGGTTTTCGCCATTTCTTTTTTCCTGAGCATGAGCTCGAGTCTGTGCAGCATATGATGCGTTGGCCTTCCCTGCCTCCCTGAAGGAGGTATATTCAAATAAATGTTATGTTAACTAAGCATATTTTATGTAAACTAATTTGCGCGAGATGAATTAATATTCAGAGATAATCTCAACCTCTTCCCCGCGGATGGAGATTACCGTGGCCTGCTTCACACCGGAGTTAAAGTACGCGCGCTTTGCGGCGCTTTTTTCTTTGTACAGTGGCAGGTAGTAGAGGCGGATTAATGCCTCCATCGTACTTGCGTCATCCGTAACCGGCATGAAGTTAAAATCCACAATCCCGTGGTGGTATAAGCAAACCTCAAAACGTTCCTCGCGCTGCAAAAGTACTTTGATGCAGCCGCGCAGCGTGGATACTGTTTCTTCGATATTTTCGTCGGTAAGCTCGGGCAGAAGCACAAGCGAGAGGATGGAAGTGTGTGCCATTTCCTTTACAAATAAATCATCGAGCTTGGCACTTAATTTCCAGTGGATTCTCTGCAGACGGTCGCCCGGCTGGTAGAGACGAATCTCTTTAATATCCGATGAAATGTTTCCTTTGGCATCGGATTCGGTATACTCATCAATGCCGTCGGCAGCAGGTGTCGCCGGCAGGTCTTCCTTAATCGTTTCGGGCGGAAATACGGGCACTTCTGTTTTTTGACCGAGTGGGACAATGTAGCGGAAAAAGTGTAAAGGATCGGTAAAAGCAATCTCCGTGAAGTTCACCTGCGCCATGCCGATGAAAGAAGTCTCCAGAGGAATCTGGACTTTTTCATTTTTCCTCGGAAGCACGTGCAGGGAAACCATATGCTCGAATTCGTTGGGGTGATAAAGATTGTTTACGGTGAAAGAAAGGTCCGTTAAAAAGAACGGACAGAGGGTCGGATTAATGACCTCGACGAACAGAGGAATCCGGTTGCCTTTTTCCACGTAAGCCGCGGGGCAGTAGCTGCGCATCGAAACTTTGCGGAAGGATGCAAAGAAGAGGGGCAGAAGAACTGCAGGCAGAACGAAGAAAACAGCCAGAAACGCAAGCAAAAACGGCTGTTCCAGTAAAAGGAACAGCGCAAGGGCTGCAAGAAGCCCCACCACATAAAGTACGATTGTCAGGATGTGGGCTTTCAGTTTCGGCATAGATTAGAATTCCTGTGATACTCTGGGCATGTGAACGGAACCGAATGCATTAAGAAGCGCTGTGGTCAGCGTGCTTCCGGATGCTTTCGCTTTCGTGGAGAGCAGTACTCTGTGTCCGGCAATCGGCAGGAAGACTTCACGGAAATCTTCGGGAACGACATAGTCGCGGCCGGAGAGGAATGCGTGCGCTTTGGCCATTTTCAGTAAAGCAATGCTTCCGCGGGGAGAGAGACCCAAAGTGAAAATCTCTTCATTACGCGTAGCTTCGGTCAATGACACCGCATAGTCGTATAATGCTTCGCTTACATGAACGTTTGCCACCAGCTGCTGCATGGTCAGGATGTCGTCCTGCGTGATGATTGCGTTCATTTCGCGGATGATTTCGTGAGAATCGCCTTTTAAAATATCCACGGCGCTTTTATGATTCGGATAACCCATGGAAAGACGCACCATGAAACGGTCGAGCTGGGATTCCGGGAGCTTCTGCGTACCGGATGCACCGATCGGGTTCTGGGTTGCGATTACCATGAAAGGCTTCGGAAGATCACGGGTGACACCGTCAACGGTCGCACGGCCTTCCTCCATTACCTCGAGGAGCGCGGACTGCGTCTTCGGGGAGGTACGATTAATCTCGTCCGCAAGGAAGAGGTTGGTGTATACGGCACCTTCGCGGAAAGAGAATTCGCCGGTATTTTTGTCGTACATTGTAAAACCGGAGATATCGCTGGGCAGAACGTCGGGCGTAAACTGTACACGACGGTAGTCTAAGCTCATAACCTTTGCAAGCGCCGTAACCAGTGTGGTTTTGCCCACGCCGGGGATGTCCTCCAAGAGAATGTGGCCGCCTGCGAATACTGCGCAGAGCACCATATCAATGACATCGTCCTTACCGTGAATGGCAAGGCGGATGGTATTCTTCATGTCTTCAATCTGATTGATGTAAGTGTTGTCGGGCATATTATTTCTCCTGATTGCTTATTTTGCTTCCTGCACGCCGAAGGTGCGCGGGACGCAACCCCCTTCTCCGGCGTCCGTACTGCCTGCGCACCGCAGGTGCGCGGACGGTTAACGCATGCAGTTACTCTGAAATTCTATCATATAAGTAAGCTTATTTCTACAATTTATACAAAAGATTCACGATTTATTCGTATATTTTGGACATTTTCCGTATTGCGCCGTGTGTAACGGATTCGATATAATTACACAGTGATTATGTTAACATGGTGAAGTGGGTGCAGTCCCGGGAGGGTGACTGCGAAGAGCGCATTCGATGCGCGGAAAGAGGACTATGACCAAAGAAGAATTGATGCAACTGAATGACGAGCCAATCGAGGACATCGTGCCGATTACGGAGCAGGATGCTGATTCTCATGCTGAGAAGGCGGAGGAAGCGCCCGCAGAGAAGGCAGAGGAAACTTCCGTAGAAGACG
>CADCOL010000305.1 GCA_902803015.1 uncultured Lachnospiraceae bacterium
GACGAGGAAAAGCCCGAAAAGGTCAAACTCTCCAAGGAAGAGAAGAAAGCCTTAAAAGCACAGAAGAAGCAGGAGCAGATTGAGGCGGCGGCTCGTGAGAAAGAAGAAAAGAAACGCATCAAAGAAGAGCGCAAAGCGGAACGCAAGCGCTATAAATACATGACACCGGAAGAACAGCAGGCGTATCACAAGAAAGTACGCGAACGCGAGCACAAAGAGTTCTGGTCCAGCATGGGCAAGGGAAGCGTACAGCTTCTGATTTACTTCGGAATCTTTGTACTCTGCATCGTATTCTGGGAGCTGGTATTAAGACTTCAGATGGGTTCCGGTATTTCCAAGGGAAATCTGTATTTCCTGTTCTTTGTACCGGCACAGGCACTTGTACTTGCCGCAATTAACGGATTCGTTCCGAAGGCAGTCAGCAAGTTCTTATTCCCGATTACAATTCTGATTGTTGCGGTATTCTACGGCATTCAGATGGTATATTTCCGAATTTTCGGATCGTTGCTTTCCGTATCCTTACTCGGCATGGGCGGCGACGCAGTCGGAAACTTCTGGTGGGCAATGCAGGAGACGGTAATTAAGTCCATCGGCTTAATCATTTTACTTCTTTGTCCTGCGATTGCGGCATTGATACTTGCACTGACCAAGCGAATCAAAGTAAATCCGTATCCAATCCTGATTCATATCCTTGCACTGGTCATTGCAGTCGGATTCTGGTTCGGTGCAGCGGAAGGACTTCGTTTCGGCGGTACCGGAAGACAGAGTGCATATTACGCATTCCATTCCAATATCAGCGATACCGATACGACGGCATCCAGACTCGGCGCCATGACGACAACCTTAATCGAGGCAGGTTCCTACTACTTCGGTTTTGGCAAGAAAGAGGAAATCTCAACTTTAATCAAGGCGGATACTTCCGCATTTGAATTGACGAGCGAGCCGGATCCCGACGAAGAGACTCCTTCGGAAATCGCATCGGAAGAACCGCAGGAGCCGGAATATGAAATCAAACCGCAGATTTACGAAACGATTGATTTTGATAAACTGGCGGAAGAAGCAAATGACAATAACCTTCGCGACATGTACTCGTATTTCGGCAGCAGAACGCCGACGAATACCAACAAGTACACGGGTCTTCTGGAAGGATACAATGTCATCTATATTTGCGGTGAGGGTTTCTGGACCTACGGTGTACACGAGAAAGTTACACCGACGCTTTATAAGATGATGAACAACGGAATCGTCTTAAATAACTATTACAACAGCTTCCGTAATACCACAACGAACGGCGAATACGCATTCGCTACCAGCTTCTGGCCGGATATGTCCCGTCAGGCAGACAGCGGTCTGGATGTCGGCAGTATGCCGCAGTCCGCACAGAAATACATGCCCATGGGTCTCGGTAATGTTTTAAGAAGAGAAGCGGACATTCCTTCGTATGCATTCCACAATTATTACGGAACGTACTACAGACGTAAGTTCTCCTGGCCGAACTTAGGATACGAGAACTGCTATTTCATGAATGAAGGCATGAAGTTCTCCACCACATGGCCGGCATCTGACTATGAACTGATGGAACAGTCCCTGCCGTACTATCTGGAAGAGGACAGATTCTTTGCATATTACATGACTTTCTCCGGTCACGGACCGTATAACGGAAACAATGTCATGTATCGCAAGAACATTGACGAAGTAAAGGCACGCCTCGGCGACGAAGCTTCCAATTACACTTACGAAGCACTCGGTTATCTTGCCGGCGAGCTGGAACTCGAATACGGTATGGAATATCTGGTAAAAACACTGGAAGAGAACGGTCTTATGGATAAGACATTAATCGTTCTTACCGGTGATCATTATCCTTACTATCTGTCCGAACAGGGCAGAGCATCCCTTGCGGGCAGACCGCTTTCGGAGATGGAAATTTATCATTCCACCTGCATCATGTATACAACCGGTTTGGAAGAGAATATTTACACCAACACCTACTGCTGCAACGTGGACATCGTTCCGACCCTGTTAAACCTTCTCGGAATTCCTTATGATTCGAGACTTTACATGGGTACGGATATTTTCTCCGACGGAATCCATAAAGCGGTGCTTTACGATAAGAGCTTTATTACCGATAAAGTAACGTATAACGCAAAGACCGGTCAGGTTGACTGGAAGTTAAATGTGGACAAGTACGACTGGAAAGATTTACAGGCATATCTCGATAACATGAGCGCCTTAATCGATTCCGAATACTCCGCATCCATCAACATCTTGAAGACCAACTTCTTCCTGCATTTGTGGCAGGATGCGCACCTGATGCTTCCCGAGGAAGTCAAGGAAGAAATGGTACGTGAAAATACCGTACGCGAGCAGATGCAGATCCTTAACGAAGAGGATGCAAAACGTATGGAAGAGTACCTTGCAAAGAAGGCCGCGGAAGAGGCTGCCAAGCAGGAACAGGAACAACAGGAGAATCCGTAACGGAATGAAGACCGGACGACACGGATATCCGGTTTGAAAAGCGGTATAAAATCCCCCGCCAAGTGAGCAAAATCAGTTCACTTGGCGGTTTTTTTGTGCTATAATAAATTGTTATATTATGGGCAAAGTGGGGCTTGTTATATGGGCAGAAAATCGAACGGAATGAAACAACAGAATATTCCGCTCCCGGTAGTCGGGGTTGCCGTGGTTTTAGTGGTTGCGATTATTGCCGCAAACATTCTTATCGTGCGCTCTGCGTCCTATGCCTTAACGCGTAAATATCTGCTCGGACAGCTTGATTCCATCGTCGACGGCTTGGAATACGATGTCGAGAAACTGAAGGACAAAACGGAAATCGTCGAAACATCCGCGCCGGATTCCAGAAATCCGAAGGTAATTTCCGAATACTTAAGTGGGTTAAAATCGACCAGCTTTTTGTATAATTTTTATTACATGGACATGAACGGTACGCTGATGGATGAGGACGGCTGTATTATTTCGGATGAAGAACATCGTTTTTCGGAAGTGGTCAATATCCGAAGCAATCTGTATCAGGATGATTTCTATGCATACTGTGAGAGACTGGAAAAGCACGGGGCTGATCCTTCGGAAAAAGCGAAGGCAACGGGGGCTGTTGTCGGTGTGAAGCGCGTACACGGAGCGGACGATGCCGTTATCGGTTTTTACATTATCACTTCGCCTATCGACAAACTTATGGGTGAGGACTGTTTCGGAAAGATTGACAATGTCGGCAGCGGCTGCCTTGTGGATGCAAACGGGTATCTTTACAGCAGTTCCGATCGTTTCCCCCAAAAATACGGTAGCTTTAACAACGTATACAATGCGGTATTCTCCTCATCGGATCGCAAGGGAAGTACAAACAACACACTTGCAAAGATGAAGCGTACACTGCCTGTTCAAAAGGACTATGAGACTTCCGTAAAAGGCAGTGACGGAAAAAAGATTCAGATAAAAGGCGTTGATGTCGACGGCTGCGATAATCTCTATATCGTGGTTGCTCTTGATAACGGCCTGATTGACAGCCAGATGATGCCGATTACGATTACCTGCTTCATCGCAAGCATGTTAATTGTTACCATCCTGTTCTTTATCATCATGTTGCAGATGATGGTCAATTACAAGAACATGATGCAGATTGAGGAACTGGCTTATACCGACGATATTACCGGCGGTGCGAATTTGAATTACTTCAAACTGAAAGCACCGGAACTGATTCGCAGCAATTCCGAAAGAAATTACGTGATTGTCCGTCTGGATATTGCAAACTTCCGTTACGTCAATGAAGCGTACGGACGTGCCGCGGCGGATGACATATTAAAAGCTGTCCGGGATAAATTCGAAAAAGTCTTCTCGAAAAAAGAGATGATTGCGAGAATCAATTCCGACCAGTTCTTATGTCTTGTACTGAATGACCGTGACGTGCTTGACAAGGTAAGACAGGCCGAGAAAGAAATCAGCGACGCCGCGAAGGAAAAGGGAGTTAAATATCCGATTCGTATCAAGAAGGGTATCTATAAGGTTCAGAAAGAGGATCGTAACCTGGATGTCATGATTGACCATGCGAATGTGGCAAGAAAGTCCTTAAAGAGTGATGAAGGCAAA
>CADCOL010000306.1 GCA_902803015.1 uncultured Lachnospiraceae bacterium
AAAATTATAAATCATCGCTCCGATTCAGCATAATAAATCATCGCTCTGATAAAGATACGATTTGGTCCCCGGCAATTTATGGAAAACCAACCGAAATTTATATATTTCTTTCAGGCAAATGCGTGAAACATCGCGTGTCCGGCAACCGGGTGGACATGGCAACAGCCCGCAAATTGCGGGCTGCTTTCATATTTTCCGGGCAGAAACGATATGCCTTTACTTATTGATTTTATCTGCATAAGGCTCGCCGCTCAAAAGCTTCTCGAATTCTTCCACCGGCATGGGCTTGTCAAAATAGAATCCCTGCGCGATATGGCACTGATTCTCTTTTAGCAGCTCCACCTGCTTGTAGGTTTCCACGCCTTCGGTTACACATTCCATACCGATATCGTTTGCCATGGATACCACGTGACGGTACATACGCGTCGTAATACTCTCGTCACGGTCCTCATCCATCGGAAGCAGGGAACGGTCGATTTTCACCACATCCCACGGAATCGAGCGAATCAGATTCAGCGACGAGAAACCGTTTCCGAAATCATCCACCGATGTGCGGATTCCTTCTCTGTGGAGGCCGAACACGATTCGTGTCAATTCCTTGAACTCAACATCCGAAGTCGTCTCGGTTAACTCAATTTCCACATATTTACGGCGGATTTCGTGCCTGTTGATAATTTCAAGGATATGTCCCAGAAGGTCAGGGTCGTTCAAATGCTTTCTTGAGAAGTTAACGGAAACCCTCGGAACATTCCTTCCTTCGTCAATCCATTTACGGATATCCGCACATACCCTGTCAAAGATATAAAGGTCCAGCGTGCAGATATCCATATTCATTTCCAGAATCGGAATGAATTCCGCCGGCATTACCATCTGACCGTCTTTGAACCAACGGGCCAGTGCTTCCGCGCCGACCACTTCACCCGTATTTACATCCACCTTAGGCTGATAAAATGGTACAATTTCCTTCTTCGCAATGCCTTCGGCAAACTGTTTGCGGATTTTTACAAGATGCTCACGGCGTTTCAGCATCTCCTGATCGTAAACAACCAAATCGATGGAATTATTCCTTGCAATCTGTACGGCCGGATAGATTTTGTCCATAATCTGTCCCGGTTTGGTCAGTTCCGAATCCTTTGTGGTGAAATATACACCGGCCCTCGAGGAAATCGTAATCTTGCTGCCTTTTTCCTCATCGTAAACAATCGGAATTCCGCCAAAGGATTCCAGAATTTTATCTTTCATTTCCATCGGGAAGAAAAGGATAAAATTGTCGCCGCCCAGTCTGGAAATGACGCCCTTGTCCCCGAGCTCGTTTAAGTAATACTCATAATATTTCCGCAGAATAATATCGCCGTTTTTACGTCCAAGCTCATGATTTACGGCGCCGAAATTCTTGATATTAATGCAGGCGGCAACCTGACCGTACTGTTCTCCGTCATAAATCAGGTGATGAATATGTCTCATCAAATAACGACGGTTATTGTATCCGTCCTCATCGGTAAACGCAAACTGCGATACCGTTCTCTGCAGACGGTTTCTGGCAATGAACGCAAGAAGGTGACGGTGAACCATTTCCACCATCCTGTATTCTTCATCCGTAAGCGGTTCCTCATCGTCCGCCATATAAAGAGTCCCCTTCATCACCACGCCGGAAGGAGGTACAACCCGGATCTGAACCACCGGATGTCCGCCTTTTCCGTTATCGTAATCACACATGATTTCTCCGACGCCTTCCTCTTCCTTAAGAGGATTGAGATAGAATTCGGAGACACCTTTGGAAAGACGGAAAAATACCGCAAATTCCCTCAAAAGCTCAATAAATTTGTCCCTGTCAAACTCCTGCGGCGGGCAGCAGGTCATATCAATGATTTTCTCAAGGAGTTCGTAATATTTGTCGAGTCTTTCCTTCTCCATAGGGCTCCTCCTTTTGCAAAAAGAGTGAAAAAGAGGGACGGGGTTATGTGACAAAAAGTATGAAACATAAACCCCGTCCCCGGGTATCAATTTCCTAAATTAGAATTTTCCTGCCTTTGCAGCCTCTTCGATGGAAACTGCGGTGGAAACGGTCATACCAACCATCGGGTTGTTACCTGCGCCGATAAGGCCCATCATTTCTACGTGTGCGGGCACGGAAGAAGAACCTGCGAACTGTGCATCGGAATGCATACGTCCCATGGTATCGGTCATACCGTAGGATGCAGGGCCTGCAGCCATGTTATCCGGATGAAGGGTACGTCCGGTACCGCCGCCGGATGCTACGGAGAAGTACTTCTTTCCTGCTTCTACGCGCTCTTTC
>CADCOL010000307.1 GCA_902803015.1 uncultured Lachnospiraceae bacterium
GCGGCCTTATGAACACCAAGGTTCTTGGCGTAAACATCAAGACCCTGCTTTATCAGGTACCCGGCGGTATGCTTTCCAACATGGTTAGCCAGTTGAAAGAGCAGCATGCTGAAGACCGTTACAATGACGTTCTTGAGGAAATCCCGAGAGTACGTAAGGATTGCGGTGAGCCTCCTTTGGTTACCCCTTCCTCACAGATTGTCGGAACCCAGGCTATCTTCAATGTCCTGATGGGCGAGCGTTATAAGATGGCAACCGGAGAGTTCAAGGATCTGCTTCGCGGTAACTACGGTCAGACCGTTAAGCCGATGGATCAGGCAGTCATTGACAAGGTAATCCCCGGAGAGCCTCGTTCCACCGCAAGATCCGCTGAAGCAACCGGACATACCGAACCCGAGCTTGAGAAGATTGAAGCAGAGATGAAAGAGTGGAAGCAGCAGGACGAAGACGTATTGTCCTATGCACTGTTCCCTCAGGTTGCTACCGAGTTCTTCAAGTATCGTATGGCACAGCAGGAAAAAATCGATCTTTCCGCTGCAGATACCAAGAACGGAGCATATCCCGTATAATTAAAACCTGTGTTTTTACGAATACGAAAATGAGAACCCCTGTTATTGCAGGGGTTCTTTTAACGTAGTATAATAGACTATGTTGTATGTTTCATTTGACCAAAAAGGAGTTTCGTCATGAAAACGATTTCTTTTCAAAAGGAACAGGGAGTTTCCATTCGTAAACTGAATATTATAATGTTTATCCTTGCGGCAGTGGCTTCCGTTGTGCTTTTTGTTACAATGCGTTTTACGACAAGAATGAATGAGAATACACTGGCAATGTCGCATGATGTCATTGCAATGCAGCAAAGCGCGAATGAACTGATGAAGGCATCGGATTATCTGACCGAGCAGATGCGTGCTTTTGTGGTAACAGGTGAGAGAAAGTACTTCGACAACTATTATAACGAGGCTACCGTTGACAGACGTCGTGACAAAGCACTTCTTGAACTGAAGGAAAAGAACGGCAAATCCAAAGCGTACAGTGACCTTCAGAAAGCCATGGACGATTCCATGGAACTGATGAACATCGAATACTATGCGGCAAGACTTGCCATTGAAGGTTACGGATGCAATATCGATGCATTCCCGGATCTGGTAAAGCAGGTTCAGATTAAGAAAGTGGACCAGAAGCTTTCCAAAGAAGATAAAATCGAACTTGCGCAAGCATTGATGTTTGACGACGATTATTCCGCAAGAAAAGAGAGCATCTCCAAGTATACAAATGAATGCTTAACGGACTTAACCAACGAATTGAAAGAACGTCAGGAAACGATGGCGGCACATGTGCAGAAACAGGTTTGGTTTGAGCATTTTATGACCTGGGTTTTGATTGTCATTACGCTGGCTATCGTTATTCTTACCGCCCGTCTTGTCATCATTCCGTTAAACAAAGCTGTTGCCAGAATTCGTGAAGAGAAGGATATTCCGCTGGAAGGCGCTTATGAAATCCGCTTCCTTGCAAAGACGTATAACCTGATGTACCAGACCAATGTGGTTGACAAGCAGAAATTGAACTACGAAGCAACGCACGATAAACTGACCGGTCTTTACAACCGTCGCGGATACGAATTCCTGTTAAAGAATGTTGATATGGAATCCGCAACACTGCTTGTTATCGATCTTGACAAGTTTAAGCAAATCAACGATATGTACGGTCATGACATGGGCGACAAAGCTCTTGCCAAAACCGGCGATGTGATTTTTAACAGCTTTCGAAATCAGGATTATGTCTGCCGTATCGGCGGCGACGAATTTGCGGTCATTATGGTTCATTGCAGTTCCGATTTGAAAGAACTGATTGCAAAGAAAGTGGATACAATGAACGATAAACTGCAGAATGCCTTAGACGGTGTTCCGGCTATTACCATCAGCGTCGGTGTTGCATTCGGCGAAACCGGCGAGAGTGTGGATAAAATCTTTAAAAACGCAGATGCCGCTTTGTATGAAGCGAAGCAGTCGGGTCGATGCTGCGTGAAATTCGCAAAAGACGAAAAATAGATTTATTCTATTTTTGCATAATAATCAAATAGTATTTTAAAAGAAACTGTTCCATAATGAGTCCATAGAATGTTTTAAAGACAGGGGGCTTATTATGGAGCAGTTTCATTTTTATTCACCGACGGAATTTGTTTTTGGCAAAGGAATGGAATCCGAAGCCGGGAAAATGGTTAAAAAGTACGGCGGCAGCAAGGCTTTGGTACATTACGGATCACAGTCTGCGGTAAAATCCGGTCTTTTGGACCGTGTCATCGCGTCCCTTAAGGCGGAAGGAATCGAAGCAATGACGCTTGGCGGCGTTAAACCGAATCCGAGGGATACGCTCGTACGCGAAGGAATCGAACTTTGCAGGGCGGAGGGAATCGATTTTATCCTTGCGGTCGGCGGAGGCTCGGTAATCGATTCTTCGAAGGCAATTTCCGCAGGATTTTATTATGACGGAGATTTCTGGGATTTGTATGAGAAAAAATCTCCCCTGACAAAAACCATTCCCGTCGGTACCGTTCTTACGATTGCGGCAGCCGGCAGCGAAGGCAGCGGAAGCAGTGTTATTACGAAGGAAGACGGTATGTTAAAGCGCTGCCTTACCTCGGATCTGTATCGTCCGAAATTCTCGATTCTCAATCCGGAGCTTACCTACACGCTTCCCGCATATCAGACGGCCTGCGGAATTACGGATATTATGGCTCATATTTTCGAGCGTTATTTTACAACTTCCACGGACGTGGAATGTACCGACAGACTCTGCGAGGCGCTTCTGCTTACCATGATTAAGGAAGGCCCTGTTGCGGTAAAGAATCCGACCGATTACGGCGCCAGGGCAAACATTATGTGGGCGGGAACCGTTGCGCATAACGATATCGTCGGAAGCGGCAGAAATCAGGACTGGAATTCGCATGCACTCGAGCATGAACTTTCCGGACTTTATGACTGCGCACACGGCGCAGGTCTGGCAGTAATTATGCCGGCATGGATGGAATATGTTTATCCTGCAAATGTAATGCGATTCTGTGAAGTGGCAACGAGAGTATGGGGGATCCAGATGGATTTCGAACATCCCGAGAATACCGCTATGGCCGGAATCAAAGCATTTAAAAATTTCTTATCCGGAATCGGCATGCCGGTTTCCTTTAAAGAAATCGGTGCAAAGAAGGAAGATATACCTACACTTGTAGAAAAGTTGGGAATCGGCGACGGCACCAGAGCAGGATTCAAAACCTTAAACAAAGCGGATGTAACGGCCATTTACGAGCTGGCGGCAAGAGAGTGATTTTACGGAGAGAAGAATATGAAAATACTTTTTATCGGCGGAACGGGAACCATATCGGCAGCAATTACGAGAGCGCTTATTGCAAAGGGCGATGAAGTAACTCTTGTCAATCGCGGAAACCGGAATGCGGAATTTGCGGGCAAAGTAAACGAACTGATTGTATCCGACGTCAATGACGAGGAAGAACTGAATTCGAAACTGAACGAATATATCATTTCGAAAATAAAAGCAGAAGGAGAGGGTGTTGCTGCATCCCTGCGCGCACCGTATTTTGACGCGGTCTGCGATTTTATCTGCTTTCATAAAGAGCAGGCGGAGCGTGATTTCAGGGTGTTTGAAGGAAAGACAAAGCAGTTTCTCTTTATTTCCTCTGCATCCGCATATCATAAGCCCGTAAAGGATTATATGATTACGGAAGGAACCACGCTTGCGAACCCTTACTGGCAGTATTCAAGAGAGAAAATCGAAATCGAAGAATATCTTTTGGACTGCTACAAAACATACGGA
>CADCOL010000308.1 GCA_902803015.1 uncultured Lachnospiraceae bacterium
TCGAGAATGCTGAAAGATCCGTCCTATTGCTATAAATTTTACTGGCTGGAAGCAATCGTGGGACTGATTTCCGAAGGCAGGGATTCTGCCACGTTTGATGAAATCATCACGGAAATGATTGTAAATGCCTGGTATTCCGTAGTGGAATTTCATATTCACTTAAGCGGTCTTGTGGAAGGCGAGTCCAGAGACGGTCTGGAACGCGCCGTGAACCGGCTTGCGGAGCTGACGGATTTAAAGAGCAACTCGGGCGCAATCGAAATTCGCAATGCCATTCACGAGCATGAATCCGAACTCCGTGATGTGAAAATGCAATTGACGAAAATGGTTCCGTATCGTGCCTTGGCCGGATTTTTCACCAAAGATACAAATGCCGTGCCGTGGGATTCCATCGGGAGAATGGTTGAGTATACGCGCTATTTTAACGAGCATGTCGAAACGCTGCCGTATACGTATGATGAGAGCGCGGGACTAAACCGGCGTGTTACTTTTAACCGCGACTGGATGCAGATGATTCAGGCTAATACGGTGTGCATCCTCGGCTGGATTCAGTACGAGAAGGTCAGATGGCTGCAGATGAACAATCCGGAGGTGCCGGGACTTGTATATAAGCTCAAGGCCCTGGACGATAAAAATCGCAAACTGGAGCATGTCCGTTCCCTCTGGAAGGGAATTCTTACAATTCACGGAATTGATGATGTATTCACAGCGAAACCGATTGAAGCGGGTAATTTCGATGTTGACCATTTTATCCCGTTCTCGTTTGTCATGAATGACGAACTGTGGGATTTGATGCCGATGGATCCAAGTCTGAATTCATCGAAAAACAATCTGCTTCCGAACTGGGATAATTATTTCGTGCGCTTTGCGAAGAATCAGTTCCGGATGTATGAGGATATTCACCGTTATGACGGCATTCACAAGCTTTATGAGAGTTGCTACAAGGACAATCTGCACTCCATTTGGGCGACGCAGGAATTATATCGCAAGGGTAATTCAGAGGCCGAATTTATGGGCATTCTTGAGAAAAACATGCGACCGGTTTATGACTCCGCAAAACGCCAGGGTTATGCGGTCTGGCTCCGTCCTTTATCATGATGGGAATTGAAGAGACCTTTTTGACATCAAAATAACCAATGAAATCAAGTATTTGCGGCGCCTTCGGGCGCCGTTTTTTTATTGCTTGCTGTCCTGTGTATTGTACAGCATGACTGTTAGTATTAAGGCGAACGTGCATATTCCGCTCCAGCGGTAAACTAATTCCGCTTAAAACGGTAAGTTCCTTTCCGGCCATTCGGTAAGCCTTTCCGTTCCAAACGGTAAACCTAGTATTATTTATGATATAGTTCTTTTCGTAGTTAAAAACAAATACGAAAGGAGCTATGATTATGCACAACTACAACACAATCATTGGCGTAATCGAGATGCGGAAAAATAAGATATCGTACCCGATTATTCGCCAACGCTATGGCATTGGTCACAGTGGCATAGTGTTAATTATGGACCGATACGAAGCGTCCGGTTTATCGTGGGAGGAATTCCTAAAATTGGAGCCTCCTCAGGTGGAAGAACTAATCTATCCCCCAAAAAACATCCGTAAGGATGACATTCCCATGCCTGATTTCGAAAAGTACTACGAACGAATGATGGCAAAAGGAAGTAAGGTCAACATGTTTTATTGCTGGCTTGATTACAAAAGCGAGCATCCGAACGGTTATCAAAGTTCGCAATTCTATGAATACTTTAACCGATTCATAGAAAAGAATTATGGCGGTGACCATGTTTCGATGGCTGTTGAACGCATTCCCGGAGAAAAGATGTATATCGACTGGGTTGGCGATCAACCGGAACTTCTTCTAAATCCTCATACTGGTGAGATTAAGAAGGTTCACATCTTTACAACCACATTGGGTGTCAGCAGTCTTGTTTACGCAGAATGTTTTCTCGATGAAAAACTGCCAAGTTTTATGCAGGGCACCGTTAATGCGGTTGCGTATTATGAAGCGGTTCCAAAGTACTTTGTACCTGACAACTGCAAAACAGCGGTAAGCAAACACACAAAGGATGAACTCATCCTGAATACCGCATATCAGGACCTTGAAGAATTCTACAATGTAATAATACTTCCGCCTCCGGCAAGGAAGCCGAAAGGCAAGTCAACGGTTGAGAACCATGTCAGATATCTGGAAACTCACCTGATTGAGAGATTAAAGGAGAAAAAACATTTCACCTCTCTCGAAGCGCTTAATGATGAAACGAAAAAAATAATAGCGGACATCAATAAGCGAGAGTTTCAGAAAAAAATTGGTTCTAGAATGGATGCATACCTTAAGTATGACAAGCCGCAAATGAAACCGCTGCCAGGCGATAAGTATTCAACTTGTGACTATAAATACATTCTAAAAGTTCCTGATAACTATCATCTTGAGTATGATGGCCACTATTACTCTGTATTGTACACGTATCGTGGACAGCCTGCAATCTTAAAGGCAACACCTACAGAGATTTGGATTTGTGACCGTAACAACCGTTTGATTTGTAAACACAAACGGTCATATAAGGATTTTCCGAAATATATCACAGATGACAGTCATATGAAACCGGAACATCTTTATTACAAAGAAGTAAACGCACACGATGGCGATTATTATCGCAGATGGGCATCCGCATACGGTGAATATACAGCCGAATTAATTGATCAGGTGCTTCGTTCTGCAAAACATGAGGAGCAGGCATACAACAGTTGCGCAGGCATTCTTCACTCTTGTAAAGGAATCCCGCATGCAGTGGTTGAAGAGGCTTCATTAAAATGTATAGAAATGCATGCCTGTAAGTATTCATACTTTAAAAGAGTCCTTGGAGTTGTAACCACCAACATCGATTCCGGTGGCGGTAAAGCACTTCCGTCTCATGAAAATATCAGAGGAAAGGACTTCTACAAGTAAAGGTGAATACTATGAGAACAATAACTCTTACCACGGAAGAGATGGTCTTAATAGATCGTCTCAAGCAAATGAAGATGTCCGGCATGGCGGAAGCCTATGAGGAACAGCTTCGTAATCCCAACGCTGACTTGTCTGGGTTTTATGACAGATTTGCCAATATTGTAAACTTTGAATGGGAACTACGCTTTAACAAGAAGTTCAACCGATATCTGAAAAAGGCAACTCTGCGATATCCACAAGCTTCGTTTGACGAAACAATCTACGATCCGGACAGGAGGCTGGATACGGAAACCATCGAGCAGCTCTCAACCTGCAAATGGCTTGATGAGGGAAGAAACCTTCTAATCACCGGAGCCACAGGTGCCGGAAAATCGTATATTTCAAATGCATTATGTATTGCGGCAATCAAACAGTTTAGGACTGTCAAGTATATCCGGGCCAATACGATGATGAGCGAAATGGATCAGGCTCGAATCAAAAGTACATATCTGGATTACGTAAATCATATGGCACGACTGGACTTATTGGTAATTGATGATTTCGGGCTAATGGATCTTGATCTCGATAAGTGCAGGGACTTCTTCGAAGTCATTGACAGCCGAGATAATCAAAAATCTACAATCATAGTCTCTCAATTACCGGTAAAAGCCTGGTACGACTTGTTTGCGGATAATACATATGCAGATGCATGTCTCGACCGTATTATACACAAGGCGTTCCGCCTTGAATTGAATGGGAAGAACATGCGTAATCCAATGTAATTATATTTAAACCTTACCGTTTGGAGCGGACAGCCTTACCGCTATCGCGGACTGGCTGTTCCGTTCAAGCGGAATATGCACCTGCTAGTAATAGTTTATAAAAATATAAAACAAATCATCATTAACGAAAATCCGGCAATCACATGTTTATATCGTAAGTATATAA
>CADCOL010000309.1 GCA_902803015.1 uncultured Lachnospiraceae bacterium
AATCAAAGACGTTGATGTACTTTTCTTTCAGGTTTCTTTTATAAACGCTTAAGTCGCATTTCAGATTCGTCCAGTTCTTCTTTCTCTCCACTCTTGCAGAACCGGTTCGGAAAAGTACCAGCGGTTCCCCGATGTTTCTGCATTTGCAGCCTTTCATCAAAAGCTTGGTAAAAAGTTCCAGATCAAGCGAACGTCTTAACGGAGCATAGCCTCCGTTTGCCTGAACGATACTCTTACGCATCATTACCGTCGAATGATTAAAAGGATTTCTTTTCTTGCCGAATCTGTAAATATCTTCAGGCTCCGTCGGCATCTTCTTAACCGCCGTGATTACAGACGGGTCATCCTCAAATTCATACATATCCGAACCCACTACCGCAAGATCCTCTTCCTTCTCCATCATCGCAAGTTCCAATTCGCAACGGTTGGGAAGCGAAATATCATCCGAATCAATTCTGGCCACCAGATCATTGGTACAGGCTTCCATTCCCGCAATGCTGGCCGGTCCGCAACCGGAGTTTACTTCCAGTCCGACAATCTTAAAAATCGGCGATTTGGAACAATACTCCGCCAGCACCTCTTCCAGCTCGTTCGTTAACGGTCCGTCCTTGACAATTACGTACTCGCTCGGCGGTACCGTCTGGCTTAACATGCTGTCCAGGCACTGCCTTAAATATTCCGGTTTTTCTTTTGCATACAAAGTAGTCAGTACGCTGTACTTCTCCATTCAAAAACCTCAATTCGTTTCATCAGTATATTGCAGTAACCCAGTCCTTATACCGTTCACTACGCCCGAGAGCGGCATCCAAGTATGCCGCGTGAAGTTTCTTTGTAATCTCGCCTTCTTGGAGCGCGTAATCATCTATAAGCAGAATTGGTGTCAGCTCCATTGCGGAACCGCAAAGGAATGCCTCGTCCGCGGTATAGAGTTCGTCGGGAGCAATGGAACGCTCCTCCACTTCATATCCCAAATCTTTCGCTATAATCATAATCGTGTCGCGTGTGATGCTTTCCAAAACGGAATCGCTTAAAAGCGGAGTAATCACTTTTCCGTCCTTCACCATGAAGAAACAGCTTCCCGGTCCTTCGGAAACAGTTCCTTTCACGTTAAGAAAGAGGCATGTATCAAATCCTTTTTTCAGTGCCTCTCTCTGGCCGTTCCGGCTGTTGATATAATTGGCTCCGCACTTGATTCGCGGGGACATGTCGTTTTCGTTGATTCTCGTCCATGTGGACACGCAGACACGAAGTCCCTTTTTGTTGTATTCGGCACTTGTTCTTCCTCGTGGAATCGGGGCGATAAACATTTCTACCGGTCCTTCGCTTCCCCACGAACCAAAACCGTCTACAAACAGTGTCTGACGCACCGAAAGGTTCTCGTCATATTCATTCGCTTTAATCGTATCGATGAAAGCTTTCTTTAATTCTTCCTTGCTGTAAGGACAGTCAATCTGAAGAAGACCGGCAGAACGATACAGGCGATTATAATGATCCTCCAGACGAAATGCATACAACTGCTTTGCATCATCGTTCCAATAACAGGGAATCCCTTCAAAAACATTTAACCCAAACTGGGAAGTCGGTGCCAAAACATTGATTTTGGCATCGTTTACGTGAAGGATTTCCCCTTTCAGCCATATTAATCGTTCCGATACATCATACTTCATAATTACCTCCCATGGAGGCCATGTTCTTCTCCATGTTCTCCTGCGTTTCCTCGACATCCTCCATGGAGAATACGCGGATTACCGTCAGGAACCATATCTTGATATCATAAAAGATTCCGTACTTCTTTACCTTGTTGATGTAGATATTGTCATACTTGACTTTCTCATCCCACGGCAGTTCATTGCGTCCGGTTACCTGTGCAAGTCCCGTGATTCCCGGAAGAACACTGAATCGTCTTCTGTACGCTTTGTTTAAATCCTTGTATTCCGGAAAATGTCCGACTACCGGAGATCTGGGTCCTACAAACGCCATATCGCCTTTGATGATGTTCCAAAGCTGCGGAAGTTCATCCAGACTGGTTTTGCGAAGAATATGACCTACTCTGGTAATTCTGGGGTCACCCGCAAACGAATATACGCCTGTTCCCATGTTCTGGGCATTCTCGACCATGGTTCGGAATTTATACATTTTGTAGGGTTTGAAGTTCTTGCCGATTCTGTCCTGTTTGAATATAACAGGCCCCTTGGAGTCCAGTTTTACCGCGATTGCGATTACGGCAAGAAGCGGCCAGATGATGAGAAGAATGACTGCTGCAATGATGGTATCTATGATTCGTCTGATTCTGAAATACATCGTGAAATCCTCCTCTCAAGCTCTGTTTCGCAAATTCTCTGCTATTCTTTTTATCGCTTCAACAACCTCTTTGCGGTTTGATTCAAACTCTTCCTCAGTCACTTTATCCATGGTGGATTCGTATTCCCTGAGCATTGTCATGTTCCTGGCGAAATCTTCTTTCAACGCTTCTGTGTCATCAAAGCTGTCCGCATTGCAGAAGCTTCTTGAGAGTATCACTCTGGAAGAACCCAAGCGATAATGCTCCATGATTACCTTCTCGGCGGGAAGCAGGCCTCCTCCGAGTTTTGCAATTCCACCGAAGCCATATGGAATCCCCGCTTCTTGAAACTTCTTACAAAGCTTTTCCACAGTTCCGTCCGCAAGCAATTCAAACATAAAGTGCATGCCGTACGATAAATGAAGATCGTTTAATCCAATGTGGATTTCATCAAAACCGCCCTGCGTCAGAACTTCATCGATGCACTCCACGGCTTCTTTTGTCTCAAGCAGCAGCGTAGTTTTGCACCTGCCGTTTACGGCATCCGTAAACTTTTTTACTTCTTCCGGAGTCTTCCAGTAGGGAAGCATAATC
>CADCOL010000310.1 GCA_902803015.1 uncultured Lachnospiraceae bacterium
AGGGCGAGTCCCTGAATGCATCCATGGCAGCGGGAATTCTTATGTATGAGGCGAATCGCCAAAGACGCAAGGGAGGAATTTAAAATGGCAGCAGCGAAGAAGAGTGAAAAGGATATGAAAATCGGCTTTATCGGACTCGGCAATATGGCACGCGCTATTATCGGCGGCATTATCGAGAAGGGTAATATCTCCCCGAAGAACATCATCGGTTCCGATATTTCCATGGCTGCGGTTGAGAATGCAAAGAAGGACTTCGGCATTAACGCATGCCTTGAAAACGCAATGGTAGCGGAGCAGGCAGACGTTCTGGTTCTTGCCGTAAAGCCGCAGTACCTTGAGTATTCCCTTGAAAATGTGAAACCGGTTCTGAAAAAGAACGTAATCATTATTTCCATCGTAGCCGGCAAGACGCTTGAGTACTTAGAGGCAATGCTCGGCGCAAATCACAGCATCGTTCGCTGCATGCCGAATACACCGGCACTCGTCGGAGAAGCATGCACCGCATTCACACCGAATGCAAGAACGAGCGAAGCACAGATTGATATCGCGTCCGCACTGATTGCCTGCTTCGGCAAGGCCATTCAGGTTCCCGAGACCATGATGGATGCGGTTGTCGGTGTCAGCGGAAGCGCACCCGCATATGTATTCATGTTCATTGAAGCAATGGCGGACGGAGCTGTTGCGGAAGGAATGCCCAGAGCGATGGCATATGAATTCGCTGCACAGGCAGTCTTCGGAAGCGCGAAACTGATGATGGAGACCGGCAAACATCCCGGAGAACTCAAAGATATGGTTTGCTCCCCTGCGGGTACGACCATCGAGGCCGTACGTGTCCTCGAAGAAGGAAACTTCCGCGCCACCGTCATGGACGCAGTCATTGAGTGTGCCGAGAAGTCCAAGATGCTGTAAGCGATACACAGCCGAAGATAACATCAATATTAAAAAAGCTATGTAAATTTTAACTAAATTTTACATGGCTTTTTTTGATTTCGCCGACAAAACACCGAAAAAACGCCGAAAAATTGACACTCCCGGGGCATGGTGGTATGATGCATATGTAACAAAATTGTAACAATTTACATAAATGCGTAACTTATGTTAAGCGGCCTTCGCGTAGGGGAGCGAAGGACGAGAGGACGAAAGAAATGTTAAGATTTATGCAAAGGCGAATCGTTCCCTACATTGCAATCACGGTATGTACCGCGACTGTGGTTTTCTCGGGAATGAACGCGAAAGCAAAAGGAGATGCCGTTTATTCGTTATCCGCAGGCGTTGCCGAGGATACGAAGATTGAAGATGTCGATCCCGAGATTCCGGATCTGGCAGTCGGTGCGGGTGTTTCCCTCCACGTTCGTACGGATATTCCGACGGAAGAGGAGATTGCTTATTACGAAAAACAACTGGAAGAAGAGTTACAGGCGGAGCGCGAAGCGAAGTACACCATGGTAATGGCAAAGACTTCCGACTATGTAAACGTTCGCTCCAACCCCTCCACGGAGGCAGATAAAGTCGGTGTTCTTTACAAGAACTGCGGCGGTACGATTCTTGAGCGCGGAGACGGATGGACCAAGATTCAGTCCGGCGAGCTTGTGGGATGGGTCAGCAACGATTTTCTCTACTTTGAGGAAGCTGCGGAAGAATATGCGGCAACCGTTTGCAAGACCTATGCAACCATCGATACGCAGGCATTGCGTGTTCGTAAGGCACCCGGCGAGGACGGAGAAATCATCGGACTTCTGGAAGTGGGAATCGACCTTGAAACCGTTCCTGAGAAAGAGCCGACCGAAGGATGGATTCCGATTCTTTATCAGAACAAACTCGGATATGTATCCGCAGACTATGTAACACTTCATCTTCTGATCAATGAAGGTGAGACCATCGAGGAAATCGAGGAAAGAGAACGTCTTGCAGCGCTTGAGAAGGCGAAACTGAACACCAAGTACGCGGCAGTGCCTGCAGATGTTGACGATATCACCTTACTTGCTGCAATCATTTACTGCGAGGCAGGTAACCAGAGCTACGAAGGCAAGCTTGCGGTCGGTGCGGTTGTATGTAACCGAATCCGCAGCGGCGCATATCCTTCCAACATGCGCGATGTCATCTACGCACCCGGTCAGTTCGGTCCTGCAAGTAACGGTACCCTCAGCAAGGCACTTGCAAACGGTGTCAACGAAAGCTGCAAACAGGCGGCAATCGAGGCACTGAGCGGCAAGACCAATGTCGGAGATGCATGCCACTTCCGTCGTGCCGGCGGTCGTGACGGTGTCGTAATCGGAGACCATGTATTCTATTAAGGCGAATCAGGCCGGCCCGCATTGCGGGCCGGCTTTTTTTGTGCTATGATGATTCTATCTTTTTTCAAAAGGAGGACACATTCATGGCAGTGAGTTTAAAAGGAAGAGATTTCCTGACGCTGAAGGATTTTACACCCGAAGAAATCGAGTATATGCTGGATCTTGCGTCGGAACTCAAATTAAAGAAAAAACAGGGCATTTCCACCAAGGACGCTTTGGCGGGAAAGAATATTGTTTTGATTTTTGAAAAGACTTCCACCAGAACCCGATGCTCTTTTGAAGTGGCGGGTTATGATCTCGGCATGAATGTTACATATTTGGATCCCGCGGGCAGCCAGATCGGCAAGAAGGAATCCATTGCGGACACCGCAAGGGTTTTAAGCCGCATGTATGACGGCATCGAGTACCGAGGATACGGACAGAGTATCGTGGAGGAACTTGCGAAGTACGCCGATGTGCCTGTCTGGAACGGTTTGACAAATGAATATCATCCGACGCAGATGCTTGCGGACCTTCTGACCATTCGCGAGCAGCTCGGCCGCTTAAAAGGCGTAAAGCTTACTTACATGGGCGATGCGCGCTTCAATATGGGCAATTCCTTAATGATTGCCTGCGCAAAAATGGGCATGCATTTTACCGCATGCGCGCCGAAAGCATATTTCCCGAATCAGGAATTAATTGCTCAGTGTGAGGAATATGCAAAGGAAAGCGGAGCGACCCTGACTTTCGAAGAGGATGTCAAGAAGGGCACCGAGGGCGCGGATGTCATCTATACGGATATCTGGGTTTCCATGGGCGAGCCGGATGAGGTTTGGCAGAACAGAATCGATGCGCTGCTTCCTTACCGTGTGACCATGGATGTGATGAAGAACGGCGCGGAAGATGTTATTTTCTTACACTGCCTGCCTTCTTACCACGACCGCAATACGACCATCGGTCAGGCAGTCGGTGAAAAATTCGGCCTAATGGAACTCGAGGTTACCAACGAGGTATTCGAGTCCGAGTATTCACGCGTCTTTGACGAGGCCGAGAACAGAATGCATACCATCAAAGCCATGATGGCAGCAACGCTGGGAGCGTTTGAAGAGTAATGGAAAAAGTTGTAATCTGCGGGGCGAATGCCTACGAGCAAAAATATTATTTTAATCCGGAATTTGCAAAGATTCCGCAGTCGCTGCAGGACGACCTGCACATCATCAGCGTACTGTTTACCGAAGAAGTCGGCGGTGTCTTTACCATCGGATTCGACGAGGACGGGGATTTGTGCCTCGAGACCGATGCGGAAGAGGACGACATCTATTACGATGAGATTTCTGCGGGCATGCTGGTAAAGAAAATCCGCGATTCCAGACAGGAAGTGTTTGAGGCGCTTCGCCTTTACTATCGCGTGATTGTGTGCAAGGAGCCGCTGGATTCGCTGCTTCTCGAAGAGGAGTAAAGGCACCGGCAGTGCCGGACGGAAGTAAGAAAGAAGTCAGAGAGTGAGGAAAAAACCATGATTCTTGTGGTAGACGTAGGAAATACCAATATCAACTTCGGTGTGTATGAGGGGGAGAAAATGCTCGTCATGTTCAAACTGATGTCGAAATTGAGCCGTACCTCCGATGAATACGGTTTGGCCATTCGCGAGCTTCTTTCCTTAAACGATATCAATCACAAGGAAATTACCGGCGCGATTATTGCATCGGTTGTACCGAATGTTATGCACTCCCTGACCACGGCCATCGAGCGCTACGTAAACTGCAAGCCGTTGATTGTGGGACCGGGAATCAAGACCGGTATCAAGATTGCCATCGAGAACCCGAAGGAACTCGGTGCAGACCGTATCGTTGATGCGGTTGCGGCATATGAAAAATACGGCGGCCCTGTTCTCATCCTGGACTTCGGAACCGCTACGACATACGACCTGGTATCCGCGGACGGCTCTTTTATCGTGGGTATTACGGCACCGGGACTTCGTATCAGCGCAAAGGCTCTGTGGGAAGATACCGCAAAGCTTCCCGAAATCGAGATTAAGAAACCGGCATCGATTCTGACGCAGGAGACCGTATCTTCCATGCAGGCAGGTCTGGTTTACGGACAGATCGGACAGAGCGAGTACATCATCGACAAGGTGCGCGAGGAGAGCGGCCTTACCGATATGAAGGTCATCGCGACCGGCGGTCTCGGCAGCATTATCAGCAAGGAAACGAAGAAGATTGAAGTATACGACAAGTTCCTGACGCTGGACGGACTGAGAATTCTCTACGAGAAGAATCACAGGTAATAATCGGACGGAAAGGCAGCGCAGCATGAGAATCGGAAATGTTGAGCTTTCAAATCCATATATTTTAGCTCCCATGGCAGGTGTGACAGACCTGCCTTTTCGTGTTCTTTGTGCGGAAATGGGTGCGGGCATGGTCTGCACGGAGATGATTTCCGCCAAGGCGCTTTCCTTTAAAAACAAGGCAACGTATGCGATGTTAAAAACCTCGCCCGAAGAGGGAATCGTGTCGCTTCAGATTTTCGGTTCCGAGCCGGAACTGATGGGTGAAGTTGCGGGTGCGTTAAACGAGTATCCTTTCCATATTTTAGATATCAACATGGGATGCCCCGTGCCGAAGGTTGCGGGAAACGGGGAAGGCAGTGCA
>CADCOL010000311.1 GCA_902803015.1 uncultured Lachnospiraceae bacterium
AAAGCCTCTCCGGATCTCCGACCGAACATCTCCACGGCCTCCTCGCCTGCCTGCGTGGAATCTCCCATCAGATACACATCCGTTGTTCCGCGCCTGTCGATTGCCTCATACAGGATTACAAACGACGCATCGTTTCGATCCGCATATGTTTCTCCATTTGACGGTGAGAGAATCGTGAAACGATAATCCGACGAATCTTTTAAACTCTTCGGTCCTTTTGCACGCCCCTCATCTCCAGAGTGAATCACGTCTCCGGCCTTAAGATAGAGAACCGAGATTCCTTTTTCTTTCGCAAGATGCTTCACTTTCCAAAATTCATTCTCATCATCTTTTGCAATGACAGGCAGTGCAATTGCGCGAACAGTTATCTCTCCCTGCTCAAGCACCTCTTCGACTCCATTGATGTGATCCGCGTCCTCATGTGTCAGAAACCACAAATCCACTTCCTTCTCCCCCTCGTACTGAAGATACGGAACAATGATTTTCTCTCCGGTTTTTTTCTTTGTGGTCGAACCGCCGTCAACCATAAATACTTTACCGCCTTCCGTGCGAATAAAGATTCCGTCGCCCTGTCCGACATCCAGAAATGTAATGCAGGCCCGCTTCGGTGAGCTCATCAGAAAAACGATGCAAAGTGTCATAACCGCAAAGAAGGAAATTCTTCTTACCCCATCCGACACCATAATTCCGAGCAACTCCGTCTGAAGTTTTTCCTCGGTTTCCTGAGCCTCCCCGGATTGTATTTCTTTCCTGTTTTCTTTGTTCTTCTCTTCTTGCTCTGCTGTGTGCTTTCCCCGGCGAGAGCCCCCGCTGTCTCTTACCGTCACAATCCTATTTAACGTATCATACCGCGCAAGTTTCATCTTACGTTTCACCCATGCTGACACAAGGCATAATGCTACTACAAATGTAGTATAAATTAGCATCCTTCCAACCTCCGGCGTTTTTACGCAAAGATGCAAAAAGGAAACCCGGTTGACCAACCCTGCAACATATTCCACGGCAAACAGAATGTTTCTGGTAAGAATCGTAAAAATACCTGCTCCGCGAGGGAAAACAAATGAAAAGAAAGTCAGCGCAAAAGAGCATACAAAAAGCACCGGCATCGCGGGAATCACAAGCATGTTTAAAAGAAAGCCCGCAAGAGAAACAGATGCATAGCTTCGTAGAATCACCGGTAAGGTCGCTGCAAATACCGAGAATGAAACATAGAGTCCTTCCACCCATTTCTTTTTTCCGTTCTTTACACTTACCAGATTGGGATATACAAAGACGATTCCGAAAAACGCAAGATACGTTAATAAAAAAGAGCTGTCCATCGCCATGAAAGGAAAGAACAGACATGTGCAAAATGCACTCAGTGCAAGTGCTGTCGGCGGATCGTATGCCTTCTTTAAATTCTTGGCAAGCAGTCTGTACGCAAACATGAATACGGCACGGAATACGGACGGTGCAAATCCTACCATGATTCCGTACAAAATAAGAATGCCGACCGTTAAAATAAAAGAAGCTTTTTTCGGAAGCGGGAAAAAGGTAAGTATCGCATACAGGAATGCGCCGATTATGGAAATATGAAGACCGCTGATGGCAAGAATATGGGAAATCCCGCCGTCCCGAAAGAGTTCTTTCGTATCCTCGGAAAGATTCTCTTTTTCTCCGAAAAGCATAGCCGATACGATTCCGCCGTACTCTTCTCCGAGATATGTGCAAAGTTTGCTGCTGCATTTTCTGCGCAGCCTGTAGAGAAGCTCCGGCAGACCGATATGCCTGCTGTTTCTCCATGTCGATACGCCGACAACCTTTGCATTACCAACGGTACTTCTGTTACCTTCGCCGATGTTCGCATCTTTACCGGTCACACCGGAATTCGTCTTCACTATCTCTGCATTGTACAGCGTATAGTAATACCCCCTCGCCCGGTAATACTTCGCAGCATCGAATTCTCCGGGGTTCGTGGCTTCGTTCATCAGTGAGATGCCCCCTGCCAGATATACTTTCTTTCCGATAACATACACATCTTCAAAGTCCATACCGTCGCGGTAATCCGGAACATAGCAAACCACCCCCCGGTTTCGCAGGCGTTTTAAGTCGTCACCGGAAGGAGCTTTACCGTCTTCGTATTCGGTTGTATTTGTGGATTTGTTAGTGAATTCTTTTAAGGAATTTTCTTTGGTTTTTTCCCCGGAATCGGGTTTTTTTGAATAATCGGCAGATACACTGCATATGCTTGCCCCTTTCAGATACAGGAGCATCCTGCCGTTTTTAACTTCTTTCTTCACAATGCGTCCGCACAGGATTACTTCTCCCGAAAGATTCTCGGGCGGATGAAGGGTTGCGACCGCATTGGCGATACAGTACAAAAGAAAGATTCCCAAAAGACAGTACCACATGAGTGGTCTTTTCATAATTATTCTGCCTTTCGTGCTGTCGGATTAAGCCGGGGTATTACGGCTCCTCTTTTAAAACAATATCCAGATTTCGTTCAAAAGATTCTTCCAGACTCAGCGTCTCGCGGAACAAAATTTTCGAATTACCGTTTACCTGAATCTGGACACGGTTTACGTTATGCAAATCGATTAATGAATTCGCAATTGAATAAACCACCACATCCGAAGAAATATCGCCCGGCTGTTTTAGGAATTCCTCACTTAAATTTATATAGCAGATTCCGTCTTTATTGGTAACACTTAGAATTTTCGTATCCGGATTGATGGTCGGATAATAGCCGTTTAAAACAGGTCCTTTGATCAGCTGCTCCATTACCATCTTTTCCATCGAAACATTGGTATTGTATACAACCTGACGCTGACCGGTAATCAGATGTTTTCCGTCCTCCGTTGCAAAATAAAGCGTCACCGTTACCTTTTCATACGCATTGATTTCCTTGCCGTCGTTTTCGACAAAGGACTCTTCATTCATAAATCCCACCGGATTTCCGAGTGAATCAATCAGTCCTTCTCCTCCCACCAGAATCTGCACATACTGCACATCCTGAATCTGTGCGAGCGAGCGCACAAGTGCGGCGCGCACCAGAATCTCTTCCGAAGGTTTCAGTTTTTGATAATCTTTGTCCAGATCCAGTGTCAGATTTCCGTCCTTAAACGTATATCCGAGAATGGCAAAATCTTTTCCGAGCGACACCTTTAATCCTTTTGATTTTGGTTCCTCTCCGAGTGCTTTAATGATTTCTTCGATACGGTCATTCGTATCATCGGAAGAAAAGACATACTTTTCACCCTGAATACGTGTTTTTTCACGATTAACGTAATAAACCGCAGTATCCTTTTTCAAAACCGGTTCGCTTGTATCTTCGCCTCTATTTGTATTACATCCGTAGGACAATGACATAAACAGCATCATTACGGCAAGTAGCAGATATCCGATATTTAATTTGCGTTTTGTTCTAAATTTCTTCATATGCTTTGTTCCCGGCGTTTGCGTTTTCTACTGCTCCGTACTTTGTTTCTTTGCTTCCACAGCCTCCGCAGCTGCCTTTGAGTTTACGGCGTAATTAATCGGAACCTTTACGGTAAATGTCGTTCCATGTCCCAGTTCGGAATTCACCACAACGGATCCCCTGTGAAGAAGAATTGCATTTCTGGTAATGGCAAGGCCCAGACCGGTACCGCCGATTTCGCGGGAGTGCGATTTATCCACGCGGTAGAAACGTTCAAAAATCGACTTCTGATCTTCTTCCGCAATTCCGATTCCGGTATCGGTAACCGTAATGGTAAAGAACTGATAATCCGCATCCAGCGTAACCTTTACAACGCCGCCCCGCTGATTGTATTTAATACCGTTCTCAATCAGATTTGTAAGCGCCAGCGTAAACTTCACTTCATCCAGTTCCGCATTTACCTGACGGATGCTTTCAAACACCATCTCCACCTGATTGCGCTGTGCAAGCGGAGACAATCTCTTGAATACGGATTCAATCAGTGCATTCACATCCACGGAGGTAATGTTGAGATTTGCGGATTTTTTATCCATTTTTACCAGTGACAGAAGGTCATTGATAATGCTGTTTTCACGGTCAATCTCATCACAGATATCGGACATGAAGTCCTTATAAACTTCAACCGGCACATCATCCTGGTTGTTCAAAGAATCCGCCAGAACCTTGACGGACGTAAGCGGGGTTTTCAGCTCATGCGAGACATTGGATACGAATTCCTGACGGGACTCTTCCATCACCTTCATTCGTTCCATAACCTGGTTAAAGGAATCCGCAATATGCTCGGTTTCCACATAATCGTTGACGGCAATCGCCTCATCCGTAAATCCGCTTTTAACCTCACTGATGGCATCGCTTAACCGATTGAAAGGACGAAGCATAATTCGCGGCATAAAGAACGCCACTACCAAAACAACGGCAAGCAGAAGGAATACAAAAATCCAGGAATTTCGCGAAAGGATTTCTTCGTTTTGTACTAACGTTGTAGTTGAAACGGATGCCAGAATTACGCCGACCGTTTCATTCTTCTCTTCCACCGTATTCGTAATCGGTACCGCGATTTCGATATAATCGTTTTCATTATCGTAATGCGAAAGAATCACTCCCTTGAAACACCGGATTACTTCTTCGGAAATCATGTATTTACCGGTCGCCACATTATACGTATCTTTCAGAATCGCGTAGTTTCCGCCGATGACCATAATGCGTCCGTCATACAGATTGGCCACCTGTTCAAGTTCCGCATTCACGACATCGGAGGAAGGATTCATTAAATAATCATAGGAAATCAAATGATTTGCAAGAATCTGCAACTGACTCTGAACGTCAGTCGTACGAACCTCAACGGCCCGGGAAAAATAATTACGCAAAATACCGAATCGCATACCGAAACAGCACACGACTCCCACAAGTATAATGAGAACGGAGATACGAAACCTGAGACTTCTGAAAATGACAATCTTATTCAGTTCCTCCCAAAGTTTCTCAAACCACTTTCTCATAAAATATTACGATATCCTTAATTACGCTCTTTGTAATAGTATCCGGAACCCCATTTGGTCTGTACGTAAAGAGGTTCTCCGGGGTTTTGCTCGATTTTTTCACGAAGACGTCTTACATGCACATCCACGGTTCTGACGTCACCCGGATAATCCGCACCCCAAACGGTCTGTAAAAGCTCTTCTCTGGAATATACACGGTTTACGTTCTCCACCAGGAGTTTCAAAAGATCGTATTCCTTACCGGTAACTTTGATTTCATTTCCCTGTACAAAGACTCTCTTGCCGTCCTGTACCAGTCTTAAATCACCGGAAATAATCTCTCTGCCTTCTTTCTTCGAACTTCCCGAAGCACGACGCATAATGGCTTTCATTCTCGCCTTTACTTCCAGTATATTGAAGGGTTTCGTAATGTAATCATCCGCACCGTATTCAAGGCCCATGATTTTATCCATGTCATCGCCCTTTGCGGTCAGCATGATAATCGGCACGTTCGATGTCTCCCGGATCTGCTGGCAGACCTCAAGGCCGCTCAGTTTCGGAAGCATAATATCCAGTAAAATAATGCTGTAGCGGTTTTTGCCCGCAAGTTCCAGGGCATCTTCCCCGTCATATGCGGCATCTACCACCCAGCCTTCCTGTTCCAGACTGAATTTCAAACCTTTTACAATCGTTTTTTCGTCATCTACAACCAACACGCGATTCGCCATGATATCACCTATTTCACTTTCACATACTCTTTCATACGCTCGTACATTCCGGCCTTGATTCCCGAAACCTTCATCAGGTCCTCGCAGATTTCAAACGGTCCGTTCTTTTCGCGATACGAAATAATTGCCTTCGCTCTCGCTTCTCCGATTCCCGGAATTGCACAAAGCTCCGTCACTCCTGCGGTATTGATGTTTACTTTTCCGTCGGATGCTTCGTTCCCGGTATATACTTCCTCTCCGGGGCGCGGAATACGTACCATATCACCGTCATGTACGAAATCCGCCAAATTTACGGCATCCGTTACCGCTTCGGATGTAAAACCTCCGGCCGCCTCTACGGCGTCGCCGATTCTGCTGCCCTCCGGCAGTGAATACAGTCCGGGGTTTAATACCTCACCGCAAACATAGACCACAATAACAACTTCTTCCGGCTCCTCATCAGAAGAAAACTCCGTAGGAATCCGGTCACTTTCTTCTTCTACGAAACCTTCGGAAAGTACGATGTCATTGTTCGTGGGACCTAAGTTGCATGCAAGAAAAATAATACAAGACAGGGCAAATACCACCGAAATCTCGATGATACGCCTTTTCAGATTAGAGTTCCACCTCATAGTCAGCTCCTTTTATCCCGGCAAACAGAATAAAAGTCCCTTGAACCAACTGCACTATAAGTGTAATCAAAAAATAAAACATGCGCAAGGGGAAAATCGTTAATTTTCCCCTTCCGCATTGTACTGTTCCTGCACTACTGGTGTCTCAATATAATCGTCCGTATAATCCTTGCCGTAATAATTCGCCAAAACCTGCTCGGAAAGCGATTTTAACTCCTTATTGACGTCCTTGCCGTCCCAGATATTCGCAAAGCACATCTCCGCAAGAATGTAGTAATTCGTGGTTTCCACCATCTTCGGCAGGGAAACGCTCTGCTCATAGCAGTCACGAATGGTCTCCATCTGCGTAAATTCATATTTTTTCAGCTTTGCCGTTGCCATTTTGCCGCATCTTGCATAGAGGTTTTTTGCATATTCCCTGGTGGCAAAATCGGCAAACTTCTCGGCATCCGTATTGTTCTCGTTCAGTCCGTTGACACAGATCATGGTGGTAACGGAAAGTCCGCGGCTCTTTAAATTATTGTTTAACATTCCGATCGGAAGAATTTCATAATCGTCCGTAAATGTGCCTTCTGTTTTTGCCGCTGCAATTTTACCGACAATATCCGTGCCCGCAACGGTGAAAAGGCATTTCCGGTTCATAAAATCGTTAATCGTATCGGGATAGGTCCGGTCGTCATCTTCCACAAAGAAGAAATTCCGGAAAGCCTGATAAACGCTTAAGGAATACAGGGCTTCTTCATTATAAATGGAAATTTCTTCCGAAAGATCGGCATTCTCTCCGCCGACATTTAAATATGCGCCCGCAAACCAGTAATTATACAAAACGTCGTCGGTGTCCCAGGAAAAATAAGACTCGATACCGGCCGGCAGACTGTATTGATTCGCGAAATCCAAAATTCCAACTACAGATGTAGGAAGAATCTCTCCGGCCAGCGCACGCCGCTCTGCCTTTTCTTCCGGAGTAAGCTCCGGAATTTCCGGATCTTCCTCGGAGGAATCCTCCGCATTCTCTTCCACAACGGTAAATCCGTCCGAATCGTCCACGCCTTCTTCCTCTGCTTTTTTCGCAGCAAGGGCGATTTCTTCCATCACGGTTTCATTGTAAACGATGCACGCCGTTTCATAACTCAGCGGATAGCCGTACATTTCGTTACGATAAGTTACCGCCCTAAGTGACGCATCCGCATAAAAAGCGGAATTCAGCACATGATTCGGATCCTTTACGCGTCCGGCAAGTCCGGATAACACCGCTTTTTCCAAAAGATCGTTGGTTAATACGAATAAATCCGGTGCTTTGTTTCCTTCGGTGGATGCTTTCTGAATCTGCTCCAAGAATTCCACATCCGATACTTCCGTGGGAATGACTTTTATTCCGGTCTGCTGTTCATAAGAAACCGCCGCATCACGCAGATATTCCGCGTAATCGCTGTCGGTATACCAAAGAATCAGCGCATCTTCAAATAATTCTTCATCCGCATTCTGCCCGAACAGTGCGTCGCTGTAATAGTCTCCGAACAGCAATGCCACCATCAGTGTGAGCAAAAGCGCGATGGATATCAGTTTCTTTGTCATTTACTGCTCCTTATCAAGGGCATCTTTCAGAATGGCAATCATCGCATCCACATCCTCTTTTTCAATCACAAGAGGAGGAAGGAAACGAATGATATTGCTTCCCGCATTGATTAACACCAGTCCGTTCTCCAGCGCGTGCTGAATGTAAGGTGCCACGGGATCTTTGAAAACAAGTCCCTGAATCAGTCCTTTTCCTCTGTGCGCCGTAATGCGCTCATCGGAATCTTTTATCTCTTCCAGTTTTTCATACAGATATGCGCCGACTTCCTTTGCGTGTTCCGGAATTTTACGTTCCTCAAACTGACGAAGTACTTCGCAGATTGCCGCCGTTGCAAACGGATTGCCGCCGTAAGTGGTTCCGTGATCGCCTGCAACTAAGGAAGCCTGTCCCACCTTCTCGGTCATTAAGAATGCTCCGACGGGAACACCGCAGCCGACCGCTTTCGCAACGGTCATGATATCGGGTTTTACGCCGTATTCCTGCCAAGCGAACATGTAGCCGCTTCTGCCCATGCCGCACTGGATTTCATCGAGAATCAGAAGAATGTCCTTTTCGTCGCAAAGTGCGCGGACACCCTTTAAGAATTCTTCGGTGGTCGGATATATTCCGCCCTCTCCCTGAATGGTTTCAAGAATAATCGCGCAGGTTTTGTCCGTAATCTGTGCCTTCACGGATTCCAAATCGTTGATGTCCGCAAAACGGATATTTCCGATCATCGGGCCGAAAGCCTCACGGTATTTCGGTGTTCCGGTAACGGAAAGCGCACCGAACGTTCTTCCGTGGAAGGAATGATTCATGGCAATAATCTCATGATCCGCCTTGCCGTCTTTTAAATACGCATATTTTCTTGCGGTTTTTAACGCGCCTTCCACCGCTTCCGCACCGGAGTTGGTAAAGAAAACACGGTCCATTCCGCTTACTTTGCAAAGTGCTTTCGCTGCCTCAATGGCAGGTACGTTGTAATAGTAGTTGGAAGTATGAAGAATCTTGTCAATCTGGGATTTTAACGCATTGTTGTACGCTTCGTTTTTGTATCCCAGAGCGAAAACAGCGATTCCGGATACGAAATCAAGGTATTCCTTCCCTTCCACATCATAAAGATGCACACCTTCACCGTGATCGAATACCACGGGATACC
>CADCOL010000312.1 GCA_902803015.1 uncultured Lachnospiraceae bacterium
CCCACAATTGCAACCGGATCTCCCGTTTTGTATCCCTCCGTCTGTTCCAGACGGTCTGCAATTCTCGCGCATAATGCAAAGGTTTTTTCATACCTTTGCTCCAGGTTTAAGTATACTACATTTGCCAGAAGGATAAAATGGAAAATCATGCAGCACGAAGCCAAAACCCCCGCAACAGAAAGGATTTTCCAAGTTTTTTTTACGGATTCCTCTTCAAGGTTTCTGTCAAACAAAGACAGCGCAAAAACAAACAATACAGACCACGGCATCCGCATAAGAATGTGAAACCAGATATCAGGCGAAATAACAGCCACCAGGGAAGCGCCGAAAGGAACTACCGCAACAAGCAGACACATAAGAAGGACGCGCCCCCATTCCCTGTACGCCTTCTTCGAGACAAAAAGCCGCACAAAAAGTACGACCGTAACACCAATCAGCAGATAATATGCAATTCTCGCATACGGATTGATTGTAAAAACACCGTTAAACAGTGTGAATTTGACGAAGTCCTTCACACTGGCAAAAAGACCTTCCGGAAGGGAAGACAGATTCATTCCCGTCACTTTGTCGGAACCCTGATAACCACTCAGTTCCGTTTTGGAAAGTGCCAACATCAGCTTAAGGGTCAAAACATAGAATACATATGCACCGATTCCCATGCCCAGGAATCTTCCGATCCTTCCACCCCATTCTTTCCACTTGAATTCTTTCTCCAAGTCTTCATAAATGAGTACCGCCACGCTTAGCAGAATTGCAACGGAATAATAGGATTGATACACGCCGACGGATAATCCCAGAAAAAGGATTCCCGGAAGGAAACCCCATTTGAACCGTTTTGTCAGAAAAATGGACAGCACCGCCAGAAAGAGAGCTATCATATATCCGTCAATGGTATAGGCATACGAAAACGTTCCGGTAATTGCCGGGAATGTCGCTAAAATTCCGCCCGCGGCAAAGGCAACCGTTTTTCTTTTTATTCCCAAGAGATCCACCATGATTACCGCTGTAAACGCCAGAAAGAAAAGCGCCACCACACCGTTAATCCACGGCAAATTATAATAAGACGTCGGTGCGCAGAAAAACTGCAAAAACTGACGTCCCGAACTGATCATGTTCTGGTCGGAATAGAGATTCCAAAGACTGTCATATGTCAGGTAATTATGTGTCATAACCGTCATATGACAAATAAAGCCAAGTATAAGGGTCCCGAAAAAAGCAGCCTTATGCTGCGGTTCTGCCATCTGAAATCCTTTTTTTACAAGCTGACTCAGTCTTCTCATGGTCCTCTTTCCCTATCTGAATATTTTACCATTTTTATTACGGATTTGCCATCTTTTTCCTGTATCGTCCGGGAAGGATTCGTGCTTGAATTGACGTGTGCGAGAGGGGTATAATGTTTTATATATAATCTTCTGAGGATATCATGAAAAAATACATATCACCGGTTATTTCGGGTTACCTAAGTGCATACGGACTCTGTGTTGTTTATCACGCGCCTCTTCTGAAAGAAAACTTTGAAGAGGGTGTGGATTATATTACCGCATCCGTTTACGAACTCCTCGGAGATTACTCCTTTTCCTTTTTTCTGATTTGGCTTCTCTGCACCGCAGTGTTTTTCCTCTTTTCAAAAAACGGATACTCCTTAAAAAAACTTATAGCCTCCGACGGTAAAAAAAGCATTCTTCCCATGATTCTCGGAATTCTATTTTCGTTCTCTTTTGTTCTCGGGAGATATTTTACGTCCGTCGGAACGGGTGGCTTGTTTGCCTCTTTAATAAACAGCATAAAAACAATCCTTTCCATGTTCGGATTGTTCCTTCTTTTCTTCCCTGCGCTGTATTATTTGAAAGGCTTATACGAAAAAGCGGTTTTCACGGATTCCCGGGTTTCGTTTTTTTCAAAACATGCTTTTCCGAAAGCCTTTGGCATCCTGTTCATCTTCTATCTTCCGTTCCTGATTCTGTCTTTCCCCGGCAATCTGTGCTATGACGGAATCGGTCAGATCGAACAGGTATTATACGGCAGTTTTTCCACGCATCACCCTTTAATTCATACGCTGTGGGCGGGCGGTATGGCTCTTTTGGGAAAGAATCTTTTTTCTTCATTGGAAATCGGAATCTTTCTGTATGTTTTGATGCAAACTCTTCTTTTGCTTGCAGCGTTTGCGGCTTCCATAGCATTTCTGGCAAAGCAGAATGTCCGTCCGGCCGCTCTTTGGTGCCTGCTCGTGCTTTACTGCATTACTCCCATTTATACCAATCTTGCAACCACCGCCGTTAAGGATGTTCCTTTTACCGCTTTTGTTCTTTTGTATTACATCTTTTATGCTTTTCTGTTAAGAAATCCCGGACAGATTCGACGTATCCCGGTTCATGTTTCTTTCGTCATCCTGCAGATCGGTGTCATTGTCATGAGAAACAACGGACTTGCGCTGGTTGCTTTATCCGGAATAGCCGCTTCTCTTTATATGGTAATCCGGGGCAAAAAAGATGCCGGCAAAAACAAAAGCCAATTTAAAATCGGCAATTTGCTGCTCTCCTTCGGTGCATTTTTCGCAGAAAGCATTCTGATTGGGGAATGCATTCTTCTGATTGTATCCTTCTCTTTACAGGCACAAAAAGGAAGCCGTGCGGAAATCTTTTCGCTGCCTTTCCAGCAAATCGCATATACCGTGAAATACTCCGATAAGCCTCTGACGCAAAGAGAGTATGCCGCAATCGAAACGGTATTGGATCAACCGGAAATTCTTGCGCAGAATTACAACCCGGATATTGCGGATCCCGTAAAGGCATTCTATAAAAAAGACTCCACCCTCAAGGAAAACATCGCTTTCTTTGTCTCTTTCACAGGACTTGGCCTGAAGCATCCGATATTGTATACAAAGGCATTCCTGATTCACACTTACGGTTGGTACTCCCCTGCTGTTTCAAACGTCATCCGTTACGAAACCGAATGGGACCCGGCCGGCAAAAGTGAAATCTTTCGTGGCGCACACAAGTGTATGATTTTCCTTTATCGCTTTGCAGGTCGTACGGTTTTGCCCGGAATCCTCGAAAATATCGGATTGGCAGTTTGGATTCTTGCCTTCTTAACATGGGTATTCCTGCGAAGAAAGAAGAACGTCATTTTAACCGTTCCTTTATGGATTCACTTTTTGGTATGTCTGGCCTCTCCCTGCTTTATACAGCACCCGAGATACGGTCTCCCGATTCTTGCACTATTGCCGTTTCTTTGTATCTATGCGACAATAGGCGCAGGCGAAGACAAGACAACCGTACAAAAAGGATAGAATATGTCAGATAATAAAAACGAGAAACAAAAGAACATGCGCTTTACTCCGGGCACTTTCCCGAAAGCCGGCTCCGACATCGCAAAGGGAATTGCCATTCTTTTTATGCTCTTTTATCATCTGTTTTCCACTCCGTCCTCCAATCTTTCCATGTCGGTAAATTACGCTCCGCTTCCGGAATCCGTTTTCCTTTTAATAGCCAAATACGGGAACATCTGTGTCTCCGTTTTTGTTTTCTTAACGGCATACGGAATATCCCGAAAGCTGCAGCTTCAGAATGCCGACACGTTAAAAGAATGCTACAGGGATTCTCTTCGTCGGAGCGGAAAGCTGTTCTTCCATTTCGTATTTATGTTTTTGGTTTGCAATTTAATATGGTTTCGTTACTTTGATTACGCCTCCTATTACGGCCCCGGAAAACAGGGTGTACTATCGTTTCTGACGGATGCGCTCGGACTTGCACAGTTTTTTAATACCCCCACCTTAAATCTGACCTGGTGGTACATGGCCTTGGCCTATACTCTGGTTTTCATAGTTCCCATGCTTTTTCTGTTATGCAGAAAAATCGGAAAAGCATTTCCCGCCGTGGCATTTCTTCTGCCTTTCCTTCTCCCTGTCGGAAACGATTTAACCAGATATTTCTTTGTCATGGCACTCGGAATCTTCTGCGCCGAAGAAAACATCATTGAGACCATTTTAAAATCCAAAATTCCTCACGGTGTACGAATTCCGATATGGATTCTGCTCTTTGCATTCTCTGTCCCGGCAAGGGAAAACGCATTTGTACAGGATCATCTTTTATATCTCGCGGATGCGGTTTTTGCTTTCATTATCGTCATGATTGCTGCGGACATTATTTCCTGCATTCCGGTAGTTCGCACGGTATTTGCTTTCCTCGGAAGGCACTCCATGAACATCTTCTTTGTCCATACATTCTTTTATCTGATTCTGTATCGCGAATATGTTTATTACTTCCGATATGCCGCAGTAACATTCCTGATTCTTTTGGGACTGTCATTAATGCTCTCGCTCGTTATAGAGGGATTGAAACAACCTGTCTATCTTATAAATCGAAAAATCGCAAAAAAACGAAACGAAAAAACCCGTTCGTAACGAACGGGTTTTATTATCATCAAATCACTCTTCCGAAACCTACTGTTCTTTTCTGTAATTTTCCACAATCTTTCGCACCGCATGAATGGTATCTTCCACTTCCGCATCCGTCAGTTTCGGATAAAGCGGGATGCTCATAATTCCCTTGTAGACTTCCTCAGCGTTCGGGCAAAGACCTTTTTCATATCCCAAATGCCTGTAATACGGGAACCAGTAAACCGGCACATAATGAATCTGGCACTGTACGTTTTCCGCACTCATCGCATCAAAAAATTCTCTTCTGGTGCAATTCAGCTTATCCAAATCCAATCGGATAATATACAAATGTCTGCAGGTATCGGATTTTTCAATTTCCTTCTGCACAATGATTTCCGGCAAATCCTGAAACGCCTCGTTATACCTGTTTACAATCTCCTGCCTTCTTTGCTTGAAGAAATCCAGTTTCTTCAACTGGCTTAACAAAAGCGCCGCCTGAAAATCCGTCATGCGGTAATTGAATCCCAGAGAAATCTGCTCATAATACCAAATGCCCTCATGAGGTGCATCTTCCATCATTTCCTCATCATGCGTAATGCCATGTGTATGCGCCAGAACAAGTTTTTTGTAAAGTTCCTCGTTATTGGTCGTTACCGCACCGCCTTCTCCGCTGGTAATTGTTTTTACCGGGTGAAAACTGAAACATGTCATGTCCGCCAGGGAACCGACCTTGCGTCCGTCATAACATGTTCCGATAGCATGTGCAGCGTCTTCGATGTAAACCAAATGATACTCGTCACATATCGCACGAATCTCTTCCTGCTCCACACTCTGACCCGTAAAATCAACTGCCACTACGGCGCGCGTTTTTTCGGTAATATGTTCACGAATACTCTTCGGATCGATATTATAGGTTTCCGGATTGATATCCGCGAATACCGGTTTCGCTCCCACGTACAGTGCGCAGTTTGCGCTTGCGGCAAAAGTAAGAGGTGTTGTAATGACTTCATCCCCTTCCTTAAGCCCTGCAGCTATGCAGGCGCAGTGAAGCGCTGCGGTTCCGTTGGATACCGCTACCGCATACTTTGCTTCACAGTACGAAGCAAGTTCTTTCTCCAGTTCGGTCACTTTCGGTCCGCAGGTAATCAGTGCTCCGGTTAATACCTCGCTTACGGCTTTGACGTCATCTTCGCCCACCCACTGACATCCGTAGTATATTTTCTTTTCTCTTACCGGCATTCCGCCGTTTATTGCCAGTTTTTCCATATTCAACCTTTCAAGGCCCGAATTCTCTACCAAAGCTTTTTCGGGTAGATTCCATCTTCGGTCATTTTGGCGAATGCCGCAATGGCCGCTTCGGTATCCTCGCGATACGTAATTCCGATCCATTTATCTTCCGTAGGAAGAATCCTTACTTCTGTCTTTTTCTGATGAATCAGTTTATCGATTAAAACAGGAATCAGAAATTCTTTTTTTAACGGATCCCTGCTCTCATCCTTTAAGAATTCCACGAAGTTTTCTTCCAGGACTTCAAGGAAATCCGGGTAGCACGCCCACATATTCATGGATACCAGACTGTCCGGAGAAATGATTGCTTTTGATTCCTCCGTAGAGGTCTGTGCTTTTCCATCCACAATACAGATATCTCTGGATTCGATTACACCCTTCAGAACTCCGTCTTCACCGATGCAGACTCCTCTTGTTACGGTCCCGTTATCGCTGACCGTATTCTTTAAAACAAAGCCTGCCATCGCCATCTGCATGGCATCCGATTCTTTCTTCGGTTCCACCAGAAAATCATGAAGTAGTCTGAATGCGCTTTTTCCGTAATAATCATCGGCATTTATAATAATAAACGGATTCGTAACAATACCGCGGCATGCAAGAATCGCCTGTCCGGTGCCCCACGGTTTCGTGCGGCCCTCAGGCACAAAAAAACCCTCCGGTAAATCCTCAAGCTCCTGATATACATATTTTACAGGGATTTCTTTGGCAATCCGATTGCCGATGACTTCTTTGAATTCTTCTTCGATTGCATGACGAATGACAAAAACAACCTCGTCAAATCCGGCTTCTTTCGCATCATAAATGGAGTAATCAATGATGATTTCCCCATTGTCATTCATTTTGGTAAGCTGCTTAATTCCTGTTCCGAAACGGCTGCCGATTCCCGCCGCCATGATAACCAATGAAGTTTGCATTGCAATTCTCCCAGATTACACATTTTTCAAGTTATATCAGTAATTATTTTACCACATTTTCAGCAGTACCGTCAATTTTGCATAAACTCAAAAATATGGTATACTTTTCCCGATGAGCATCAAACATTTTATAGCCAAATCATTCTTTGATTTTGCATACGCAATTGCATACAGACCTGTCAATTCTCCCTCCGATTCGAACATTCCGAAAGGAGGGGCTGTTCCCTTTACTCTTTTAAAACCAACTTTAAACTGCTGGTATGCCGACCCCTTAATCGGTATGGTCGGCGGGAAAGAATGTCTTTTTATGGAAGTCTATGACCGAAAAAAGAAAAAGGGCATGATCGGAGTTTCCGAATTTCAGGCAAACGGGAAGCTTACCGGACCGAAAATTATTCTGGAAGAACCTTTTCATCTTTCGTTTCCCGTTGTATTTACTTACAATAATAAAATTATCCTTATGCCGGAATGCAGCGCTTCCAAAACCCTGCGCTTCTATGAAATCAACCCGGATACATTTGATGTCACTTTGCTTAAATCCTTTGATGTATCAAAGGTCCTTGTCGACACCGTCATTCTGATAAACGACAATAAAAAACTTGTGCTTTTAAGTTGTTCGGAGGATGCGGCCAATCCCAAAAAAACATCTCTTGCGGCATTTCAGATTAATGATTTGGAAAACGGAGAATTGGAGGAGCTTACTCTTCCCTCCGAATACACCGTATCATCCTATCTCTTAAGAAACGGCGGTCCCGTAGTCCGTTCCGAAAATAAAACAATCCGTATTCTGCAGGAAAGCACCGAAACAGAATACGGACACAATTTGATTCTACGTGAAATTGACAATATTGATTCTTTGGAAAACTATAGCGAACGGGATCTTCGGAAAATCTATTTGGAGGACCTTCCTTTAAGTCTTCCGAAAACCTTTCGAAAACAGGGAATTCACACCTACAGCCTCGGACAGAAATACGAAGTTGTGGATGTCTCCTTTAACCGTTTTCATTTGGGAAACATCTTCAAACAATAACCGTTTTTATTTCAAAGGTTTTGCTCCTGCTTTCTCCTGCAGCGTTTCCACAGCCTTCTTAAAGATGTTTTTCTTCTTCGGAGGGGGAAGTTCCGTCTTTCCGTGAAGATTCTTAACTTCCTGAATATACATTCCGCTGATAACAGCCTTTACTTCCTTCTTTACGGGAATGGAATCAAAAATCTTATCATCCGCAATGAATGTCATAATCTGGGGACCTATCTTAACCTTTACCGCAGGAACTTTCATACCGCGGCTCATTTTCGGAGCCTGATCGACAACACTCTGCGGGAATCCCGCATCTTTAAATTTTACCTTCTTCTTATCGATAATCAGCATGGAAACCGTTTGCTTGTTCGCTGCAAGGTAAGCATCCTGTTCCGCCTGCTTTTTCTGCATTTTCTTTCCGAGAAAATATAAAACGATGATTGCTGCGGTCATAATTACCATTACGATAATTGCCACAATCATCGGAGTCGTCAATTCAAACAATAAAATAGAACTCATCTTTTTAACCTTTCTGATTCCTTAATGTCTTTTTGCCTTCCTGCTATTTTACCATTATTACCCACTAAGGGCAAGCCTTACGAATTGCCGTAATCCGCACCTTCGCTTCCGATATGGGAACGGAACCGGATGACAGAATGTAGGAAAGCGTTCCGTGAATTCCCTCCTCATCCTCTCTGTAATCGACCATGGATGTCAAAACCTCTAGATTCAGTTCTCCGAACGGTGTTTTGTAATCGCAAACCGTTTCACAGTCCCGGATAAAGAGCATGTTCGAACAAATAATTCCGGTCTTCTCAATTCGGCATTCATAAAGTCCCGTCTTCTCCGACCTGGTAAAAAAGGCACGGACCTTTACTTCACCGTCCTCTTCCGAAACTTCCCGATACACGATTTCGGTTTCGTTCTCCGAAATCCTTACAAAACCGTCCGACACGGTTTCTACTTCTTCACGTTGCCCGTCCTGCTCCATCACGCCCAGTACGCGCACGGTTACAAGTCTTTTCTCCACTTTACTCCTCATTTACCTGAATAAACCTTGTTGCAGTTACAAATGCTTTCGGATAAAGCATCCGAAGTTTTGAGGCCGCTTCCTTTGCAACCTGATCCGTTTCATACAATCCGAATACCGAAGGGCCGCTTCCGCTCATCATGGAACCATACGCACCCATGCGAATCATGTGCTCCTTAATTGTATCAATCTGCGGATATCC
>CADCOL010000313.1 GCA_902803015.1 uncultured Lachnospiraceae bacterium
ACAATTCTTTTTCCCGCGCTCTCCGCATTCCTTATTGTTTCCAGGATTTCTTCCAGTGTCAGATATGCGCTGTTTACGGTTTCGCAGTCCGGACGCGCGTATTCAAGCAGCTCCGGATTTACCAGAGAGCCTGCATAAATAATGACATCCGCCTGCTTTAACAGTTCCATGCCTCTTACCGTGATTAAGTCTTTTGCGCCGGGTCCCGCCCCGATGAAATATACCATGTTTTTCTCCTGTTATTCCCCGCAAAGGAGTTTTACAAGTTCCTTCGCATTCTTGCTCTGCCCGAGTTCGCCGAGTTCCTTGGTAAACACTATGCACTCCGTAGTAACCGCACCTTTGGTTCTTGCATTAAGATTACCGCAGATTCGCATGCAAATGTCCTCCATCATTGTACGGAGAACCGCCGCATCCTCTATCTGCTTTATGGCTTCCTCCGTCGTCACGCAGTCAAGAATCCGGCAAACGGTTTCTATGTCTGCACCGTGCCTTGCCGCTGACGCAGCCATGATTTCCATTCTGCAGTCCGCTTCTTTCGAATGCGTATTCATGATTCCGCCGGCAACCTTAATCAGTTTTCCGATATGTCCGACATACAGAATTCTTTTAAATCCGAGTTCTGCGGCCATATCCATGGTAACCCCGATAAAATTGCTGCATTTGATGCTTTTATCCAAATCATACCCGTAGGTATTCTGCATGAATTCCAATCCGTAATTTCCGGGAGAAACCGCGGCATAATCGTACCCCTGCACACGGCGCTGTTTTAACTCCAGGCGAATCGTATCGAGAATCGCCTGCGTACTCATCGGTTCCACAATTCCGCTGGTTCCGATAATCGAAATACCGCCTTCGATTCCAAGCTTCGGATTAAAAGTTTTCAATGCCAGTTCTTCTCCACCCGGAACGGAAATAATGACGCGGATTCCGCCTTTGAAATCAAAAAACTCACAAACCTCCAGGACCTCTTTTTCAATCATCTGTCTCGGAACACTGTTGATGGCGGCATCCCCGACAGGCCTGTCAAGTCCCGGTTTCGTAACCGTTCCGACTCCTTCGCCGCCTTCAATCACCACTTGGGAATCCGGATCCTTTGTAAACGATACCTCGGAATAAATTAGCGAACCGGTGGTGATATCCGGATCATCCCCTCCGTCGTTACGCACCGCATAACGAACGCGATCCTCGAGTCGCCGGATATCCTCGATTTCCGCTTCATAGGCAATTCCTTTCGGTGTATCGATTGTAATATGATTTCGTTCCTTTCCGGATAAAAGCATCCAAACCGCTGCTTTCGAAGCGGCAGCCGCACAACTTCCGGTTGTAAATCCAAATCTTAATTCACCCATATCGTTTTTTAAAACCCCATCCTGTATTACAGCGTTCTGTCCGTTGCGGAGTATAAAAGCGCATTGCAAACAGCGGCGGCAATATTGCTTCCGCCCTTTCTTCCCCGGTTTACGATATACTCTGGACAGTTATCGATAATCAGTTCCTTGGATGCCTCGACATTGACGAATCCTACCGGAACGCCGATGACAAATGCCGGAACATATTCCCCGGCTTTCAGCATATCATAAAGGGAAATCAAAGCCGTTGGAGCATTTCCGATTACGAAAATCACATCTTTTTTGATTGCACTTGCCTTACGCATGCTTAAGTATGCGCGGGTCAGACCTTCTTCTCCGGATTTTTGAATAATGTCCTCATCCGCCATATAGCAGTGGATTTCTCCGCCGAGTTTCGTAAGCGTATTTTTGTTGATTCCCGCATACGCCATATTTGTATCCGTAACAATATCGGCTCCGTTTTTCAAAAGACGAATTGCGGTCTCCACAGCATTTTCGGAAAAGGTCAGCGTATCCACGTAGTCAAAATCCGCGCTCGCATGAATCACGCGTTTGATTACCGCTTCCCTCTCTTTCGGAAGCACAATCCCGCGCCCGCTTAATTCTTCTCCGATGATTTCAAAACTTCTTTTTTCGATTTCGTTCGGCAGATAATTCTGAATGACACTCATACCCCTATCTCCTGTCACCGATAATATCCTTCATTGCGGAAACCAGAATTTCATTCTCCGAATGCGTCCTGACCGCAATCCGCCA
>CADCOL010000314.1 GCA_902803015.1 uncultured Lachnospiraceae bacterium
GCGCAGCTTTCCAAATCGCTGGAAATGTATAAGAAATTGTCCGGCGCATTACAGGCACTCGATAAAAAGACAAAGAATACCAAAATCACAAAGCCTACGGATAAATACGTAATTTCCGATGCATTTTATAAGATTCTGAATGAAGCAAAAGCTGTTCCCGAGATAGATAATTCGTTTAAGAAGAATATCGATACCGCTTTAAAATTCACGAAGAATTCGATGAAGTATGCAGGAATTGTGCCCGAAAACGAAGTTCTCAGCGAGGAAGAGAAAAAACACTTTTTCAAACCGGAAGATTACAGGGATTATAATGCTTTGTCCACAGTTAAGTCTGCTTTTTGCCCGCCTATGGGACTCAGGGATGCCGCGCTTTCGCACGGATTTGATATTTTTGTCGATTTAAACGATAAGAGGGATAATAATAAAGAATTCCATTATACGATGGAGGATGAAATCGATATGCCCGATCCGGACAAATATTACCACGGTGTAATGAAGGGCAATATGTGGTATATAATGAAATATGCTTTTCCGGATGATAACAAAGAAGTAAGGGATCTAATTGCAGGTACCCTGAGAAAAGATTTAAGGATCCAGCAAAATGCATATACCAAGTTTATTGAATCCGATAAAGGATACCGGAATGATTTCAGAAGAGAGTATAAAGCAACCAGTATTGTTGCGGATGAATCGAAAGGATACATCATTCAGGCGATGACCGAACAGCCGTATGTCAATGTTTTCTTTACACATCTTTTTGCCGAGATTCCGGATCTTTATTTGGAAAGCCGCGATCCGGATCAGGTCGGAAAAAACCTGCTGGAAAACGGAATTACAGAGAATCTGAACCGGTATATGGAAGCCGGAAAGGATATTATTCTTGCCGAGTATGAAAAGAATAGAATGCGCGAAACCGGATGGGATGCCCAAAAAGAGAAATTGTATCTGGCAAAACTCCATGATGCCGCGAAGCGCTCGGTTGAAAGTTTTAACAAGCTTTCCGCACTGGATACCGAAGTTCAGGAAACCAATTGGGGAATGGGCAACGAAATCGCGCATCTTACATCGGCATATACCAGCACGACCATGCGTGATGCCAAATCTGCCGTAACGGGCATGGAATGGGCCGTAAAAGGAATTGAAAACGGCTGGTCTTCGAAGAACCTTGTGGCATTTCAGCTCGGCGGAATGATGGAAGGCCTGGTTGAAAGAATGCGGATTAAAGCCGAAAAGAAAATCGAGGAACATTTAAAGGAGCGAAATGATAATCCGACTACAGAAGAGGAAATTGCAGAAGAAAAAGTAAGAGCTGAGAATGTTGCGGCATTACGAAGCAGGCTGAATGAAATCAGAGAATGGCAGGAAAACACGTTTAAACCGTTTAAGGAAAAACTTTGGGGCAGACAGATTAATTCTCCGTTGGATGAACTGAAAACCATTATAGAAATCAGAGAGTTTTTAAAGGAACAGTCCAAAAACCCCGAACTGAAAGCTCTGAACGTGGGTGGTTACAATTTAAGCGGACATATTGTTAAGGATCTTTATGATGATAGCAAAGATACATTAATTCCCTTAAGCATTGAGAATTGTGTTCATGATATCAATGAAGCCGAAAAGGCGGGAATCGACCTGTTCGAACAAAAGAAGGACCCCGTCACTTTTACGATCTGCGATAAAAGCCATGAAATGAAAACATTTCTGGATGCCCTGCGAGATGAAGAAACCTTTAATAACCTTAATCAGGAGGAGCGTGACAGGGTACGGGAACAGATGACGGCGGCATTTCTTCGCGATAAACTTTTGGACGGAATGAATCAGGACGCGAATCCGGAATATTTTGACTTTACACACCCGGATTATGCAACGATCCAAAGAAAACTGAATGATTTTACGGCTCAGTATGCAAACCGCCTGATGCAGATTTTTGAAGGCAGTGATAATAAGGAACTTGCTGATATTCTGGAGAACGGAAACTGGAACAATCTGTTTGCGGAAATGAAAGACAGAATGGCTGCCGAAGCATCCCGAATGAGACTGGATTCTTTTGTACAGGGCAGACCCGAGAGAAATATGAAGGATATTTCCATAAGTAATGCGATTACCAATCTGGAGAATTCACCGGCCAGATTCGGTTCGTCAAGCTCGCTTTATAACGGAATCGTCAGTGATTTAAAAGAACTGGAAAAAATGCGATTAAGTCTCGGCGCCGAACTGATGGCGAAATACCGTACCGATTTTAAAATCATTAAAAATGTGGTAACGGAAAACGGGAAAGAAGTTACAAAGCTCGATTATGTACTTCCCGAAGATGTAAAGGTGGATGATAAGAAGTTTAAGAAATATCTTGATTTGCAGCTGGATGTAATGAACCGTATGGATCAGTATATTCAGGGCAAAAAAGATATCATTAAGAAAGAAGGCGGCGATCCCGAAAAGATTCAGAATGCA
>CADCOL010000315.1 GCA_902803015.1 uncultured Lachnospiraceae bacterium
CATACAGCTGATGAAGGCTTTCCTCCATCGTTTCGTAGCAGTAGAATCCCGCATTTTCCTCACAGGTCTTTGCGATGACCTCTTTCGTAAGTCCTAAGGACTCTCTGGTCTTAATGTCCTTCTCGGTCAATACGGAAGCATGGAAAAATTCCGTATCGGAATGTTCCGAAACGGATTTACCGGTTTCGCCGGAATCATCGTTTACGTAGGATGTATCGACATCCACGAGAAAAACACCCGAGCCGTCCGAGGTTGCTTCCCTGTTTTTACGCTGCTCGGCGATTTTCTTTTTGTCCACCTTAAACGTCGCCTTGAGTGTTTCAAAAGAGAAAACACTCTCGCCGATATCGTTCTTGGTTTCGAAAATATTTGTTGCGATGACTATGCCGGCCATTGTGATGACAAAGACCGCCATAATGACAATTAAGTATTTCTTCATTTACTCTTTTCCGAATTCGGAAAGCACCAGTCCCTCGTTTCGATCGAGCGTCATGCCGACAGACCAGGGATTGATGAACAATAACAACGGATTGCCGCGCATATCCTTAACCTTCTTCATGTCGGATGTGCCGACAATACGTGCAACGTCCACTTCGTCCTTATTCACAATCCAGCGGATATGCTCGAACGGAAGCGGCTCCATTTTAATCTCGACATTGTACTCGTTTTCGAGGCGGTACTTCAAAACTTCAAACTGCAGCACACCGACCACGCCGACGATAATCTCTTCCATACCGGTGTTGAATTCCTGGAAGACCTGAATCGCACCTTCCTGCGCAATCTGCGTAATGCCCTTCATAAACTGCTTGCGCTTCATGGTATCCATCTGTTTTACCCTTGCAAAATGCTCGGGTGCGAATGTCGGGATGCCTTCAAACATAAACTTGTTCTTCGGTGCACAGAGCGTATCTCCGATGGAGAAAATACCCGGATCGAACACACCGATGATATCGCCCGCATATGCCTCGCTTAAGATTTTACGGTCATCCGCCATAATCTGCTGCGGCTGCGAGAGGCGCATCACCTTATCGCCCTGCACGTGACGCACTTCCTTCGTTGCATCGAATTTGCCGGAGCAGATTCGCATAAATGCAACACGGTCGCGGTGTGCCTTATTCATATTCGCCTGAATCTTAAAGACAAAAGCGGAGAATTCGTCGTCGGTCGGCTCGATTACACCGATGTCCGCCTTACGCGGCAAGGGTGTTGTGGCCATTTTCAAAAAGTTCTGTAAGAAAATCTCCACGCCGAAGTTTGTTAAAGCGGAGCCGAAAAATACCGGAGTCAGTTTTCCCGCTCTTACCTGTTCCAAATCGAATTCCGCACCTGCACCGTCCAAAAGTTCCAGTTCGCCGGTCAGCTTTTCGTATGCATCCTCTCCGATGTTTGCTTTCAAAGTCGTTTCATCGTCCACGGAAATGCGTTCTGCGTGACCTTCCTTCGTGCCTTTCTCGGTATCGGAGTAAAGAATGACTTCTTTGGATTCACGCTCGTATACGCCGCGGAATGCCTTACCGCTTCCCAACGGCCAGTTCATCGGACATGTTTCGATACCGAGTTCCTTTTCGATATCGTCAAGTAATTCAAACGTGTCGTTTGCATCACGGTCCAGTTTATTGATAAAAGTAAAAATCGGAATGCCGCGCATACCGCAGACTTTAAAGAGTTTCCTCGTCTGTGCTTCGACACCCTTTGATGCATCGATTACCATGACCGCGGAGTCTGCCGCCATCAGTGTTCTGTAGGTATCCTCCGAGAAATCCTGGTGTCCCGGAGTATCCAGAATATTGATGCAGTATCCGTCATATTCAAACTGAAGAACCGAGGAAGTTACGGAAATACCACGCTCCTTCTCAATCTCCATCCAGTCGGAAACCGCATGACGCGCGGTTGCCTTTCCTTTTACGGAACCCGCTAAATTAATGGCTCCGCCGTATAAGAGAAACTTCTCCGTTAATGTTGTTTTACCCGCATCGGGGTGGGATATAATTGCGAATGTTCTTCGCCTGTTAATCTCGTTGTCAAAAGTACCCAATGGACCAAACCTGCCCTTATCTGTAATATTTCGTATCCCGGCTGCCGCAGATTCTTTATACCGATTCGCTTCAGCGCATAAAAATACTTATATATTATACATGAAAGTGCCCGAAAATGCAAAAAACCGCAGGCGAAATCAAAGAAAAAGCACCCGCAGGCAGCCGCCTGCGGGTGTGTACATGTCCCCCCGTTCAAATGTGAAATGCTTTTATTTACAGTTTCGGTCTGTTCTTAAGTTCAGGTGCTTCCATGTGAGGCGTTTTTGTGGCATTTGCATTTTTGATTTCTTTTTTGAGTTCTTTTTTCTTCATACGGGCTCCCGCAACTTTTTCACC
>CADCOL010000316.1 GCA_902803015.1 uncultured Lachnospiraceae bacterium
AACATACAACATATTGCGATTTGTAACCAATCCCCAAACAAGATATAGAATACTATGCTTTTATAATAAAGTAAATAGTTTATGATTTGTTAATAATTTAACTTTTAAATGTGCGGTTTTCGTTGATAAAAATGTTTCACGGTTGTAAAATTAATAATTGTGAAAAAGCATTTCCGTCTTCTTAAAAAGCGGGCGGAAGGATAGAAAAAGGGGAAAGTAAAATGAAAAGAAAGAATAGCCGTAAGGCTGTAAGAAGAAGTTTAAGCATCATTCTGGCCGTTCTGCTTTTAGCCGTGAATTTCTCGGGCTGTTCCTTACTCGAAGAGGAAGAAGAGGAACGGGGACCGGTTTCAAGCGAGCCGCTTGAGTGGAATACGCAGGGTTCGGTTCTTTCCGTGGACAAGGAAACCGGAGAACTCATCGTTAACAGACCGGACCGGTCAAATGAAATTCCGATGGGAGAAGCCGGAACCTGGACGATTTTTGTATATTTGTGCGGTTCCGATCTTGAATCGGGCGGCGGTATGGGTACCGACGATTTGAATGAAATGATGTCAGCCGAAATCGGTTCGAATGTAAAATTCGTAATTGAAACCGGCGGTGCAAGCGAATGGTACAACGGAGACGTGGACAGCGGAAGACTTCAGCGCTTCTTAATTACCGAGGGACAGATGGAAGAAGTCGGTTCCGTGGAGAAAGCCAATATGGGCGATACCGCAGTGCTGACGGATTTCTTACGCTGGGGAATGAACGAATATCCGGCGGAGCATATGGGACTTGTTTTCTGGAATCACGGCGGCGGAAGTATTTCCGGTGTCTGCTTTGACGAAAATAACGACAGCGATTCATTATCTTTAATTGAAATCGATTCCGCATTATACAGTGTTGCTCCTTCCATGTCTGACCGTTTTGAATTCATCGGTTTTGATGCGTGTCTAATGGGAACTCTGGAAACCGCAAACGTGCTGGCTTCCTATTCCAGATACATGATCGGTTCCGAAGAAGTGGAACCCGGCAGCGGATGGGATTATACCGCAATCGGAAATTATCTCGGACAGAATCCGAATGCAACGGGTGCGGAGCTCGGTAAAGAAGTCTGCGATACCTATTTTGCATCCTGTACCGAAGAAGAGGACAGAAGCATTGCCACGCTGGCAGTCATTGACCTTGAAAAACTGGATGACCTTTTAATCGCATTCAATGCGTTTGCCAAATCCATGTACGAAACCGGTGCGGATCCCGATGTTCTTTCCGACATGATGCGTCAGATTGAAAGCTCTGAGAACTTCGGCGGGAATAATAAATCCGAGGGTTACACCAATATGGTGGACCTGGGCGGTCTTGTAAATGCCTGCTCGGACGGAACGGCCGGTGCGGACAAAGTACTTCAGACCCTGCAGGAAGCAGTTGTCTACAAAGTTTCCGGTGATACCCATGAAGGTGCATCCGGTATGTCCTTATATTATCCTTTGAGTATTGAAGGATCTGAAGAACTGTCGATTTTTGAGACGGTTTGTACCAGCCCGTATTATCTTTCCTTTATCGACCGTCAGAATCTGGGTGCTTCCTATTCCGGTCAGGACGAATTTTATCAGGAAGACGGTGATTCTTACTGGTATGACGAGGACGGCTGGTATGACGATTCCTACTGGTATGATGAGGAAGGATGCTGGGATTCCTGCTACGATTACGAGTATGACGAATCCTGCGACTGCTACCGCAGAAAGAAAGCAACCAAGACGCATTGGGAATATACCGACAATATGGAACAGACCGGCGAAAGCAAGCTGATTACGTTTGAGAGAGAAGCAGGCGTTGATGAAAACGGAATCTATTCTTTCAAACTTGACAAGCGCGGTTTGGAAAATGCGGCCGCCGTATATGCTTATGTATTCATGGTTTCCGAAAACGGCGAGGATCTGATTGAAATCGGAGAAACATTCGATGTGGAAGCGGATTGGGAAAACGGCGAATTTTCCGATATTTTTGACGGTTACTGGCTTGCGCTTCCGGACGGACAGTGCCTTGCAACCTATATCGTGGATTACAGCGAGGATGAAATTATTTATAC
>CADCOL010000317.1 GCA_902803015.1 uncultured Lachnospiraceae bacterium
CTCTTCAATCAGGATAACTACAACCCAAACCAGATAAGCAGGGCCCGTTTTGATTCCTCTTCCCTGCATTCCGGCACGATGTGCGATGAAAAAGCGAAGCGCCACTTCCCCAAGAGAAACCAGTAATACAAAAACTATGGAGAAAACCGTCACAAATGTTTTTGCCGCCTCCAAATCCTGTTCCGTCAAAACAGGAAGGATATTGGCTTCCACATAATGACCGTACTCCAGTGTAATCATCAGAATAAAACGAATCACGCTCCAGATTCCAAAGACCAGAACGCCCCATCCGCATATTATCAACGTATTCTGTTTTCTGCGAATTTTTGCATTGTTCATACATTGTTATTATATCATAAAACTTATGTATATCACATCGAAAACCTTGTTCGGTTAAACATAAAAATACCGGATACCGACATAATATGCCGATATCCGGTACGTTTTTTACGTTCTCCTGAGAAGAATCAATGCAGAATAATGCTTCCTCTCTTGCACTTCTCTCTGCAGGTGCCGCATTCGATACATTTTTCGTAATCGATTTTTGCGTGATTGTTTTCAATCGTAATGGCTTCTGCGGGACAGTTCTTTGCGCACATGCTGCAAGCAATACAGCTTGCTTTGCATTCCTTCATGGCCTGAGGTCCTCTGGATGCCGAAGAACATGCCACAGCAAACATTGCATCATAGGGCACGAGCTCGATTAAATGACGCGGACATACCGCAATACATTTACCGCAGGCCTTGCATTTTTCCTTATCGACTACCGCAACGCCTTTCACAACATGAATCGCATCAAACGGACATGCCTGTACGCAGGTGCCGAATCCCTGGCAACCGGAGTTACAGCTTCTCGGTCCCTGATTCGGGATAAATGCGATCATCTGGCAGTCTTTCTGACCGGTGTAATGATAATCCTCATGCGTCTTCTCACAGTCGCCCTGGCATTTTACGAAAGCAACCATGCGCTTTCCTTCTTCTGCCTTGACGCCCATGATTTCGCCGACTTTCTTTGCTACGTCAGCTCCGCCGACCGGACATGCATTCACGGGTGCATCACCCTTTACGATGGCCGCCGCACAACCGGAGCATCCGGGATATCCGCAGCCGCCGCAGTTGTTACCCGGCAGAACCGCTTCGATTTGTTCCTGTCTTTCATCCACTTCCACTTTGAAGATGTTTGCCGCAACTCCGAGGAAGATACCGATGAATAAACCGACTACCGCCACAATTGATATGGCAATGATAATTCCGACAAAGTTCATTCTTCACACCCTCCTATATGAGTCCCGCAAAACCACAGAAGGCGATTGCCATCAGACCTGCCGTAACAAGAACGATGGGCATTCCCCGGAAGGGTTTCGGAATGTCGTTGTACTCCATTTTCTCGCGGATGCCGGCAAGAATGATGATTGCGATTGCAAAACCTGCCGCAGTGGCAAAACCGTTTACCACGCCTGTGAGAATGTCGTATCCGTAGTTTACGTTATTGATTGCAACACCGAGTACCGCGCAGTTCGTGGTGATCAGAGGAAGGTAAACACCGAGTGCTTCATAAAGCGGTTTGACGAACTTCTTTAAGAAAAGTTCCACAAACTGAACAAGTGCCGCAATGATTAAGATAAAGACAATCGTCTTTAAATAGGTTACATGAAGCGGAGTCAGAATGAATTTATAAATCAGACCCGCAACAAGGCTCGACAGGGTGATGACGAAAATAACCGCCGCACCCATACCGCTTGCCGTTTTTACCTTCTTCGAAACGCCGAGGAACGGACAAAGTCCGAGGAACTGACTGAGTACCACGTTGGATACCAGCGAAGAGGTAATCGCAATGACAATAAGATTTAAAATATAAGATCCGTTCATTTACGCTTCCTCCTTTCCTGCTTCTGCAGTTTCTTTTGCATTCTGCAAAGCATCCTCGATTTCGGAAGGGTCAATTTTTAAGGTAGGAGCATCTTCCGGAATTGTTTCCGGTTTTTCAGTCTTGGCCTCAACAGTTTTTGTCTCGGCAGGTTTTGCCTCGGCTTTCTTGGCCGGCTTTTCTGCCTTGGTTTCCTCTGCCTTGCTCTCTGCCTTCTTGCTTACTTTCTTCGGCTCAACCAGTCTGTGACTGCACCCGCTCTCTGCACAGTTCATGCAGTCGGAAGAACAACCGGACTGAATCTTGCTCATGTCCTTGCCCTTTGCTTCACCCTTTGCCTTGATTACGTTCTGGATGGCGGTAAGGAGTGCCAGTACAAAGAATGCACCGGGTGCCATAACCAGAATTCCGATCGGCGAAAAGCTGGAAAACTCGCCGGTAAAGAAGTTGTTCAAACCTCTTACGAATCCCGAGCCGGAAGCCGGGTTAAAGATTTTATTTACAAGCTCTACCAAAAGAATCGGAATCGTGGTTCCGTATACCTTCGGACCGGTAAATCCGAAAATGGATGCGTTTCCGAAGAACTCTCTGACCATACCGATTAAGGTAAGTGCCACGGTAAAGCCCAGGCCCATGCCGATACCGTCGAACATGGAAGGAAGCATTTTATTCTTGGATGCGTAAGATTCCGCACGTCCCAAGATGATGCAGTTTACTACGATTAAGTCAATGTAAATACCGAGTGATGCGTAAAGGCCGGGAACATATGCTTCCATCAAAAGGCCTACTACCGTAACCAGGGAGGCTACGATCACAATGTAGGAAGGAATACGCACTTTTTCGGGAATCACCTTGCGAAGTGCCGAAATCAAGAGGTTGGACAGGGCAAGTACCACCATTGTGGAAAGGCCCATGCCGAGACCGTTGATTGCGGATGTCGTAACCGCAAGTGTCGGGCACATACCAAGGGTTAAAACGAAAGTCGGATTCTCTTTGACGATACCGTTGTACAGTCTTTCAATACAGGATTTCATTCGTCAGCCCCTCCTTTCGTAAGTTCGTCAAAATACTTCAGTCCGAAGTTTACGCCGCGGGTAACCGCCTTCGAAGTAATCGTTGCGGAAGTAATCGCATCGATTTCGTTCTCGGCAACCTTACCGTTCTTTGTAACCGTAAACTCGGTGCCCTTTAAATCTCTGAACTGGGGAACGAGCACTTCGGAAGCTCTCATACCTAAGCCCGGGGTTTCATGAATTTCCAGAATGGAAATCCCCATCAGTCTGCCGCTCATGGTAACGCCCATGTACATTCTGATATCTCCGCCGTAACCTTCTTTCGTAATTACGGAAATGACATAGCCGATCAGCTCGTTATCCATGTCTCTAGCTTCGTAAACCTCGTTAACTTCCGCTTTGATATCGCTGTTTTCGGTGGCATTTTTCAAAGCGGTCTGATTTACGTTGATTAATTCAAAATGCAAAGGCTCTGCGTCATAAAGATTTCCGTTTTCGTCCTGAGCACGGAACACTTCCGCACAAGCTTCCGCCTGTTTTGCAAGTTTCTGTTCTTCAATCGGTTTCTTGGTCAGTTCATATACGAATCCCAAAACTCCGCCCGCTACCAGGGTAATTGCAAAAATGATTAACGTATCTTTAATGATTCCCGAAATCGGGCTTTGCTCTTTTGCTTTTTTTGCCGCTGCTTTGCTCATGCGCGCTCGCCTCCTTTCCCGAAGGCCTTCGGCATCGTAATTTTCTCAATCAAAGGAACAACCAGGTTACCCAGAAGAATTGCATAAGAAACGCCTTCCGCACCCGGTCCGAAAATACGGAAAATACCGGTTAACACACCCAGCAAAATACCGTATAAGTACTGACCTTTCTTCGTAATCGGTCTGGTCGTGTAGTCCGTTGCCATAAAGAAAGCACCGAGCATCAGACCACCACCGGAAAGCTGTGCGCAAAGATACTGCAAATCGAAGAACGATGTGCTGTTTCCGGTAAGATAAGGCACGAGTCCGGACTTTCCGAATACCACAACAAATGCTGCGAAAGAAAGAATGAACGAGCCGGGGATTTTTAAATCAATAACTCCCAGGAAAATCAGGAAACATGCGCCGAGAATAATTGCAATAACGCTTGTTTCACCGATACATCCGCCGGTACGTCCGACTACCATGTCAAATACGTTTACAGGGAGACCTTCTTTGACAAGTGCCAAAGGAGTCGGTCCCGTAATTGCATCGGTATCGAAATTAGTCATGTATCTCGCAAAAGAGATGACCATAAAACATCTTGCTCCGAGCGCAGGGTTCATAAAGTTCTGACCGAGACCGCCGAAGAGCATTTTAACAACCAGAATCGCAAATACCGCACCGAAAACGGCAATCCATACCGGCAGATGCGGCGGCAGGTTCAGTGCCAGCAAAAGTCCGGTTACGATTGCACTGCCGTCCTTCACCGTGGTCGGTTTCTTTGCAATCAGGCAAAATAAGTGTTCCGTAAGTACTGCCGTTCCGACGGTTACCAGAACCAGAAGGCCTGCATACCATCCGAAACGGAAGATTCCGTATCCCGTCGCGGGAAGGAGCGCGATTACAACAGCAAACATAATGGAGGAGGTTGTAACGCGTGACCGCACATGGGGATTGGATGAGACTTCCATCATATCCTTCATACTCTACCTCCTACTTTTTCTTTCTGTCTGCGAGAATCATTCTTCTCATCGACTTAATGGACTGTGTTAACTGTCTCTTTGCGGGACAGATGTAGGAACAGCAGCCGCATTCGCAGCATTCCATTCCGTTATTCTTCTCAAATGCTTCCTTGTCCTTATGCTGGGCAAAATCGGCAAGGCGGCTCGGAACCACACGTCCGGGACATACTTCCACGCATCTGCCGCAGTTGATGCAGGCCGTTTCTTTCGCGGAAGAAACCTCATCCCTGCTTAAGCAAAGGAGTGCCGAAGATGTTTTTGTACAGGGAACATCGAGATCAAAAATCGCAAAGCCCATCATCGGTCCGCCCGAAACGATTTTCTCGGGCTCTTTGATGAATCCGCCTGCTTCTTCGATTAATTCATGATAATTCGTACCGATGCGAACGCAGAAGTTCTGCGGGGTTTTGATGCAGTCACCGGTTACGGTAACGATACGTTTCAGTAAAGGTCTTCTTTCCTTTACCGCATTGCAGACCGCAATAATCGTATCCACGTTGTTTACCACGCAGCCTGCGTCTGCCGGAAGCATGGAAGAATTTATTGCTCTGCCGGTGCATGCATAGATTAACTGACGTTCCGAACCCTGCGGATATTTGGTCTTTAAGGTTGCAACGGAAATCTTGTCATTGCCCTCGGTGAGCTTTTTCAAAATCTTGATACAGTCAGGTTTGTTATCTTCTACCGCAAGGATTCCTCTTGCATTGTCAAAAAGACGTAAGATAATCGAAAGACCCTCAACGAGCTTCTCGGGCTGCTCAATCATTTTACGATAGTCGGACGTCAGATACGGCTCGCATTCCGAACAGTTTGCGATGACGTAATCGATTTTATCCGGTTCCTTCGGGGAAAGTTTAACGTGTGTCGGGAATCCGGCACCGCCCATTCCGACAATCCCGGCTTCTTTAATCATGCCGATGATGTCTTCTTTTAAGAGTACTTCTACGGGCTTTGCTTCGGGATATTCAACTTCTTCGTATTTGCCGTCGTTCTCGATGACAATACTCATGACATTGTCGCCCGTGATGACACGTCTGGGCTCGATTGCCTTGACGGTACCCGAAACGGAAGCATAGATGGGGGAAGAAACGAAACCGTTCGCTTCGGCAATTTTCTGTCCCGCTAAAACATGATCGCCCTTCTCCACGCAAGCGTTTGCGGGAGCGCCGATATGCTGGGAAAGCGGATATACCAGGTCGCCCTTCGGAAGATAATCCTTAATCGGGCGGTCCTTGGACAGTTCTTTGCCTTCAAACGGATGAATTCCGCCATGGAAAGTAAAACCTGCCATTTCAACCAATCTCCTTTATTTCTGCCTATTTTACACCATTGTTTATCATACAATTATTTGTCAATAATTCCTATTCGTAAAATGCTTAAAGGAATGTTGAATTTTGTAATTTTTTTGTGCAATTTCGTTAGAGAATATGGTAAAATATATGATGTGTGGGTTGAATTCCCGCGCGAATGTTTTTCATGGAGGATAATTTATGAAAACCATTATCAACGATTTAGGCGAATTGGCGCCCTCCTATCCGATTGATAAAATCGCCGACCCCGAACAGGTCCTCTTTATGGACATCGAAACGACGGGCTTTACGGCTAAGAGTTCGAATCTTTATTTAATCGGCTGTGTATACTTTCAGAATGACGAATGGCACACGATTCAGTGGCTTGCCGAGAACTATGACGAGGAAGTCGAAGTTCTGAACGCATTTCTGGAGTATTGCTTAAATTACAGCTTTATCATTCATTTCAACGGCAACCGTTTTGATTTGCCGTATCTTACCCAGAAATGCGAAATGTATGATATTCCTTTCAAGTTTGATGATTACAAGGGAATTGACTTATACAAGAGAATCAAGCCTTACAAGAATTTCTTAAAGCTTGAAAATTGCAAACAGACTTCGATTGAAGCATTCCTCGGTGTGAAGCGTGAGGACCGTTATACGGGCGGTGAACTGATTAACTTCTATCACGATTATGCCTGCGATCATAACGAAGAGAATGAAAAGCTTCTGCTTCTTCATAACGAAGACGACTTAAAGGGCATGCTGGAACTGCTTTCCGTTATGGCATTCTCAGACCTCTTTAACGAGCCTCTTCGCGTAACCAAGGTGCAGGCAAATTACTACAACGATTACAACGGAAAGAAACGTCAGGAGCTTGTGTTAAGCCTTCGTTTCGAATCCGAACTTCCCGTGCAGGTAAGCTATTCCGCAAACGGATGCTATTTTACCGGCAACGGCGGAAACGGTGTTTTGAAGGTGCCTCTCTATGAGGAGGAAATGAAGTATTACTACTCCAATTACCGCGATTACTACTATCTTCCCGAGGAAGACATGGCCATTCATAAATCCGTAGCGGCATCGGTGGATCC
>CADCOL010000318.1 GCA_902803015.1 uncultured Lachnospiraceae bacterium
ATGACCTTCCGCATCGCTGAGAATTGTAATGACTTCGTTCTCGATTGCGCGAAGGGAGATGTTTGTCTCCTGCAGAATCGCGGATACGGAATTGTCGCGGTTTACAAGCTTGATCGAAGGAAACTGATCAAGGAACTTTGAAAATTTATTGTAACCGTAGTTACGAATATCGAAAGCAGGATCGGATTTCGTTAAGCGGCTTCCGAGCTCGCCGATGTCCATTGTGGTGCCGTCGATGCCGTTGTTCATGATGATTTTGGCAATCATGGATTCCAGTGCGGGAAGAGGTGTGATTGCATCTTCTTCCTTGCTTTCAACTTCGGCCTCCGCCTCGGTTTCGTTCAAAGAATCATCCCAGAGTAAATCCAGGAAAAAGAATCTTTCGCAGGATACACGGAAAGGTTCGGGTGTCTTGCTTTCGCCCATGCCGATAACCGTCATGCCGGCTTCCCTCAGTCTCATTGCAAGGCGTGTAAAATCGCTGTCGGAACTTGCTAAGCAGAATCCGTCGACTTTGCCGGAATAAAGAATGTCCATGGCATCGATAATCATTGCCGAATCCGTGGAATTCTTGCCGGTTGTGTAATTGTACTGCTGTACGGGATTGATGGAATGCGAAAGAAGTGCATTCTTCCAACTGCGATTGTTTGTACGGCTTAAATCGCCGTATAAGCGCTTGTAAGTGATGGTTCCGTATTTACCGAGTTCATCGATGATGATCTTGATATATTTGGCGGAAATATTGTCTGCGTCGATTAAGAGCGCGAATTTTTTTTCGTCCATTAGTAACTCCTTGATGCTTAAACTGTTAATTGTTTTTCCTGCCGAAGCAGGTCCTTTGCGGGCAGGTATTGCCTGCAGGTGATTTTACGGAATTATTGTATCATAATATGCCCGGTTTGTGGTAAAATTGTAATGATTGGTTTTTGGGCCGTACAGTGAGGGTGAGAGGATGCAGGAATATTTGCTTTTTAATCTGAATTACGAAAGCCTTCGGTTATTGTTGATTATAATCGGGGTTTTGCTTGGATTCGGAATCTTTCTCGTGATTATACTCCTAAGAAGGAGACAACCCGTGAAGGTGGTGCATCCGCCGACAATTCAGCATGTGCTGATTGAACTGTATCCGGAGTGCCCGGAGTGCGGAAGAGACACTTCCGATGCAGGCGTGGTCTGTAAGAAATGTCGCGCGTCCATCGTGCGAGAGTACAAGGAAATCCGGGTGGAGGATTTAGGGCAGTATGAGTTTGTTCCGCCTGCGATGGAAGGGATGTTTCGCGTAAAAGGATTGCCGAGCAATTATTATCTTGCGACGCAGATCACGAACTCCGAGACAGGGGAATCCAAATTAATTATGTAAACTAAATACATACAAAAACTTGTAAACACAACATCCCCACGGCAGCGCCGTGGAGATGTCTGTACATACTTATGTAAACCAAACGTGTAAAGGGGACACATATGAAAAATACAAAGCGTGAATTCAAATATGCGTTTGAGCACTTTAACGAAGTGCATCATACCACGCTGAATCCGGAAGGACCGGGCGTGGTGCGCATCCATCTGCTTCCGCCGGAGATGAGGGAAGACCACATCGGACCGAGCGTGGCAATCATCAACGGACAGGACATCCTGCCCGTAAACGTATCCTGGAGCATTCTGCTGACCGAGTTTATTGAGCAGGTAAATGCTTACGACGGACGCGAAATTAACGAAAACGATTTTGACCTGATTATCAAAAAGACCTGCAAGGCGGTCGGCAAGGTGTATCCGATGGTGCCGAGGTCCTTCTTTAAGAAGGATTTGTACCGCATGATGGAGACCTTCAAACAGGTGGCATACCGTCAGCCGGTAACCGAGGAAATCGGTTACATGAATCTCGGTACGTATGCGCCTTACATGAAGGCACCGCACCGTATGGACCTTCTGGTATCCGCAATGGAAAAAGAGGGTAAATGGAACTGCAACCAGCGCTGCGTACACTGCTATGCGGCAGGGCAGCAGCATGCCGCGGAAAGCGAACTTTCCACCGAAGACTGGAAGAAGATTATCGCCAAATGCCGCGAAGTCGGTATTCCGCAGCTTACCTTTACGGGCGGCGAACCCACGATGCGTGAGGATTTAATCGAATTAATCGACGCCGCAAGATGGTTCGTAACACGCTTAAATACCAACGGAATCAGGCTGACGAAAGAGTACTGCGAGAAGTTAAAGAGCGTTTCTCTGGACAGCATGCAGATTACGTATTATTCGCACGACGAAGCGATTCACAATCAGCTGGTCGGTGCGCCGATGTATGAAAAGACTACGGAAGGCATCAAAAATGCACTTGCCGCAGGCATCTCGGTCAGCATCAACACACCGCTTTGTACCGTAAACCGCGACTATGTAAAGACCCTGGAATTCTTACATTCCCTGGGTGTTTTGTATGTGACCTGCTCCGGTCTGATTACGACAGGAAACGCGGAAAAAGAATCTTCCGAGAAACTGCAGCTTACCACGGATGAGATTAAGCAGATTCTCAAGGATGCCGTAAAATACTGTGCCGATAACGGCATGGAAATCAGTTTTACATCCCCGGGATGGGTGGAGAATTCCTTCTGTGACGAGCTCGGAATCAATCCGCCGACCTGCGGCGCATGCCTTTCGAATATGGCGATCACGCCGTCCGGCAAGGTGGTTCCCTGCCAGAGCTGGTTAAGCGACGATGCCATCGGCGACATGCTTACCGATGAGTGGATTGCAATCTGGAATAACGATAAATGCAAAGAACGTCGCGACTATTCCGCGGAGATGGCGGGACAGTGCCCGTTGCGCAAATTCCGTGACGAGAATTCGGAAACTGCACAGCACGAGGGCGCGGAAGAGAAAGCTGAAGTAAAGGAGGGCGCAGACAATGAATAAGAAGACCTCCCTGAAGCATTATATTTTACCCGGCTTCCTGCTTGCGTTCCTTGCGGTATTCATCGTGGGAGCCACGTTGACATTCCGTGCGAAGGCGGACAACGGAGAACAAACGCCCGAAACCGTGACGGTTACGGACGATACAAAAGATGATACCAACCCGGATGCGGAAGTTCCGGACGGCGAGAACCCGGACGGCGAGGACCCGAGCGAAGGTAGCAGCGAGGGAAGCAGCGAGACATACGATCCCTACTTCTACTTCATGCTCGATTACTACGAGCAGATGCTTAAGGAGAGCGGTGTGCAGAATACCATTCCGGGTAC
>CADCOL010000319.1 GCA_902803015.1 uncultured Lachnospiraceae bacterium
CACTGATCGGTCTCAGTATGCTGATGTCAACTTCAACGATTAAGAACGATTCCATCATAGAAGGATTGAGAGAGGATATGAGTTAGTGCCTGAAATTTTTTCTTTAATTCTTGACGAAATAATGCTAAAATCTTATATGTATAAGTTTTTTGCAGTGTAGTATTTCATCATCTTTATAAAAATTTAAAGAATTGGAGGAAAACTCATGAAGAAATTTGTTGCGGAATTTATCGGTACCTGCGTTCTCGTAACCTTAGGTTGCGGAACTGCTATGTTGACAGGCTGTGAGCATTGGGGCGGCTATCTGGCTACCGCACTTGCATTCGGTCTTGTTATTGTCGGAATGGCTTACTGCGTAGGCAACATCTCCGGCTGCCACATCAATCCGGCTGTCAGCCTTGCCGTATTCATTAACGGCGGCATCACTTTAAAAGACTTTGTCGGATACATCTGTGCACAGTGCCTCGGTGCTTTGGCAGGTGCAGGCTTACTTGCAGCCATCTTTGGTCTCGGCGGAATCGACGATCTGACCGGCGGCTTCGGAAGCAACGGCCTTGCAGGTGTTGGCGGAAGCGTATTTGCAGGACTTTTGGTAGAAGTTGTTTTAACTTTCATTTTTGTACTGACCATCCTTGGTGTTACCAGCAAGAAGGCTAACCACGGTTCCTTCGGCGGTCTCATCATCGGCCTTACCCTTGTACTCGTTCACATCCTCGGTATCGGCTTAACCGGCACCTCCGTGAACCCGGCAAGAAGTATCGGACCTGCTATCATGGCAGCAATCGTTGGAAATACGGCGCCCATCATCTCCGTATGGGTATTCATTTTAGGACCCTTGGTAGGTGCTACCATCGCGGCGTTTGTATATAAGTTTCTGGAAACAGAAGACAAGTAAGGTTTCCGGGAAGAAAGAAATATGAAAAGAGGTACTAAATAATGTCCACCAGAATTGGTATTTTAGGCTACGGCAATCTTGGAAAGGGCGTGGAATGCGCCATCAAACACAATGCCGACATGGAGCTGGTTGCGGTATTCACGAGACGTGATCCGGCCGGTGTGAAGATTCTTACGGAAGGTGCAAGCGTTGCAAACGTTGCAGACATCGAAGCCTGGAAAGACAAGATTGACGTTCTGATTATCTGCGGCGGTTCCGCGACGGATTTGCCCGAGATGACTCCGAAGTATGCGAAGATGTTCAACGTAATCGACAGCTTCGATACACACGCAAACATCCCGACACATTTTGCAAACGTTGATGCGGCTGCAAAAGAAGGCGGAAAAATCGCCATGATCTCCCTCGGCTGGGATCCGGGTATGTTCTCAGTTATGAGACTTTACGATACTTCCATTCTCGGAAACGGCAGCACCTATACTTTCTGGGGCAAGGGCGTAAGCCAGGGACATTCCGATGCAATCCGCAGAGTGCCCGGTGTTAAGAATGGCAAGCAGTACACAATTCCCGTTCCCGAAGCACTTGAGGCAGTTCGTTCCGGCAGCAATCCCGAGCTGACCACCAGACAGAAACACACGAGAGAGTGCTTCGTTGTTTTGGAAGAAGGCGCGGATGCGGCAGCAGTAGAGAACGCAATTAAGACGATGCCGAACTATTTTGCGGATTATGATACAACCGTTCATTTTATCTCCGAAGAGGAGTTCGCAGCAAACCACAGCGGCATTCCTCACGGCGGATTCGTAATTCACAGCGGTACGACCGGATGGAACGACGAGAACAAGCATGTCATCGAGTACAGCTTAAAGCTTGATTCCAACCCGGAATTCACTTCTTCCGTACTCATCGCGTTCGCAAGAGCTGCGAAGAGACTGCATGATGAGGGCGTGACCGGATGCAAGACGATTTTTGATATCGCACCGGCTTACCTTAGCCCGATGAGCGGAGAAGAGTTAAGAGCGCATCTTCTGTAAGATGCGAATGCGCGTCCGGCGTTCAGGCCGCGGCGTGCGGTAACCAAGAGGTAGTCACAGGGGGTGGCGGAAACGCTGCCCCTGTTTCTTGCAGAGCAGGCACGATGCTTCCGGCAGCGCGTTACAGGGCCGGCAGGCAGATGCGTGCGGAGGACCGGTATGAAGGCGTTCCTGGAAATCGTATATTACCCTCTGCAGTGGACATGGGGGATTATCCAGAATATTGTGGGCGCGGTGCTCGTTTTGGTGCACGCCGGCAAACCGCATTGGCGCTACGGCAAATGCGTGGCGACGGAGTGGAACCGGTCTGACAATATGGCCATGGGGATGTTTATTTTTCTCTCGAAGAATCTGAGGGGAGATATCGACGACCCGGAGAGCGAGCGCAGTCAGGTGGCCGTGCATGAGTACGGGCACACGTTTCAGTCGGCACTTTTGGGACCGTTTTTCCTGCCCGTGATTTGCGCGGTGTCGGGAATCTGGTGCAACCTGCCGCAGTTTGAGAAGCTTCGTAGGGAGAAGCATATTTCGTACTATCGCTGCTACACGGAGCGTTGGGCGAATCATTTGGGGAAGAAAATAACGCGGAAGACGCCGCACGGCTACTGGGAGACGCACTCGAGGAGTGCGGTTTCCGAGGACGGGCTCTCGAAAGAGGCGCCTGAGAGCGGTGAGAGCAGATTCCGAGATAAAGATAAACAGAGCAAATAATTATTAAATTAAAGAAGTAAGTAGTAAATAGAAACGAGAGTCCCGAGTAGAGTCGGGGCGGGAGAAAGAAATGCATAATGATATACTCACAATTGGAAAGTTAACGGTGCACGGGTACGGCCTCATGATTGCCATCGGCATTCTGGCGGCGGTAGCGGTGGCAATGTTGCGTGCAAAGAAACGCGAAATGGATCAGGAACCGATTCTGGACATCGTGCTGATTGCGATGATCGGAGGATTTCTGGGAAGTAAGATTCTCTACATTATCGTAGAGTGGAAGTCCTTCATCAAGGACCCGATTAAATTCCTCGGTGGTGGCGGATTCGTTGTTTACGGCGGAATCATTCTCGGTCTGACCGTGGCGTTTTTGTATTTTAAGTGGAAGAAGCTTGATTTCTTTGCATATATGGACCTTTGCATGCCGTCGGTTTCGATTGCACAGGGTATCGGACGTATCGGATGCTTCCTCGCAGGATGCTGCTACGGTGCGCCGACGGATTCTGCGCTTGGCGTTGTGTTCCCTTCGGGAAGCCTTGCTCCGGCAGGCGTGAAGTTATGGCCGACGCAGTTATTCATGTCGGTTGGAAATCTGATTATTGCCGGTCTTTTGATTCTTGCAAGCCAGAAGCTTAAGAAGAAGGGACAGATTGCGGCACTTTACATGATTCTGTATTCCGCAGGACGTTTCGGGATTGAATTTTTCCGTGCAGACAGCCGCGGTAACGTGGGCGCGCTTTCGACTTCGCAGTTTATTTCGATTTTCATCTTCATCATCGGTGCAGCACTCCTCTACTTCGTAAGCACGAAGAAGGGTGAGGAAGTTGTCGCAGCCTTCGAAGGTGCCGTAACCGGAACCGGCAAGAGTGCGGGTGGCAAGGACACCACGAAGACTTCTGCAAAGAAGGATGGCAAGGATACTAAGACTAAGACTGAAAAAGAGAAGTCAGATAAAGCCGAGGAGGGAGAGTCATGAATTACAAGAAAGCAGGAGAACTCTCCACGTGGCTCTTCGTGTTCTCGATAGCTTCCATCGGAGGCACGTTCTTCTTCCAGGGGACCGTACAAATCATCCTGTTCTTTTTGGGAATTGCATTGATTGTCGGAGGAATTCTGGTGCGTGTCATTTTCTGGCGTTGCCCGAGCTGCAAGAAGATGCTTCATTTGGGCTTTAAGATGGAGCCGACGAAGTGCCCGTACTGCAGGGCGGACTTAAACGTCAGTGGGGATGTGGCGGAACCCACCGGGAAGAATCCGAAGAAGAGATGAAGATTGCCTAACGAGGCAGAAAACAGAAAAGCAGCAAATTACAACGGGGATAACACTTGCGTGTTATCCCTTTAGTGTGCTAAACTTTAAGGCGTTTGGTTTACAAATTATTAATAATTAAGGAGATAAACATGGGACAGAGAGAAATATTGGAAATGGTAGCGTTTATCTGCTATCTGTGTCTGGTTCTCGGAATCGGAATTTATTTCTTCATCAAAGGCCGTAAGCAGACCGGTGACAAGGCATACTTCCTTGGCGGTCGTGAAATGAACGGCTGGGTTGCGGCGCTTAGTGCGGGCGCATCCGACATGAGTGCATGGGTTTTGATGGGCTTGCCCGGATCCATTTACCTTTGGGGTATGGGACAGGTTTGGATTTCCATCGGACTTTTATTCGGAACGGTGCTGGCTTGGATTTTTGTTGCACCGAGACTTCGCAGAATGTCCATTCTTGCGGACGATGCAATCACCATTCCGCAGTTCCTGACAAAGAGATTTAAGTCGACGAATCCGGCGCTGCAGGTAGTGTGCGCGGTGATTTTCTGCGTGGCTTACTGCATTTACTCCGCATCCAGTATCGTGGCATGCGGCAGCCTTTTCAATAAAGTGTTCGGCATGCCGAGCCAGTATGCGATGATCGGTGCGACCATCATCATCCTCGTATACACCTTCATGGGCGGCTTCAACGCAGTTTGCTGGACCGACTTTTTCCAGGGTCTCTTAATGCTGATGGCTCTGATGGCTGCACCTATTGTGGCACTTGCCGTAATGAGCAAGCCGGATTTTGCACCGGTTGCTCAGGTGGTTACCGACGACAATTACTACAATCTTCTTTCTTCCGGTAAGTGGGACTGGACTTCCGTGAAGGATATCTTAAGCGGTTTCGGTTGGGGACTCGGATACTTCGGTATGCCGCACATCCTCGTTCGTTACATGTCCATCAAGTCCGAGAAGGAAATGAAGAAGTCCCGTATTATCGGTTCTTTCTGGACCTTCCTGATTCTTGGTATGGCAAGTGTTGTTGCACTTGTTGCACATCAGTATTTAGGCAGCAGCCTTGGTGCAGACGAGAGAAGCCTTGTGTTCATCACGATGGTTCGTTCCCTGTTCCCTGCACTTTTGGCAGGTATCTTACTTTCCGCAATTCTTGCGGCAAGTATGTCCACTGCGGACTCTCAGCTTCTTGCTTCTTCGTCCGCATTCGCATCCGACTTCTACAAGCCGGTGCTTCGTAAGAAAGCAAGCGACAAGGAAATGCTTTGGGTTGGCCGTGCTATCGTAGCGGTTATCGCAATTATCGCTTTAATCATCGCAATGAACCCCGGATGTGCCGGAATCATGGCACTCGTTGAATGTGCATGGGCAGCATTCGGTGCAGCATTCGGTCCTGCGATTTTACTCGCTCTGTTCTGGAAGAAGTTTACATACAAGGGCGCAATTGCCGGTGTTGTTGCAGGTTTCTTAATGGATGCATGCTGGTACATGTTCTTCTCCGGTTCCGTAGAGAGCTTAACGCTTGTAAATACCGGACTTTATGAGATTATTCCGGGATTCCTGACCAGTTTGTTCTTCGCGATTATCGTATCCTTAATGGATGATACGCCGTCCGAAGAGATTCAGAGCTTCGTTGCAAAGGCAAGCAAGCCGATTGATACGGAAGCAAAATAATAAGGTTCTGCGCGTGGCGCGCAAGCCGGTAAATGCAGGTTTGCATTAATGTGAAATGAATTATTAGCACTCGTGTTAAATGAGTGCTAATTTTTTATTGACTTTTGAAATAGGGGAGACTATACTTCTTGTTGTGGGTAAGTTTTCCACGAAAAAGTGACCGGTCCGGATGCGTCGGAGCCGGATACAGAGGAAGAGTTAATTAGGTGCCGGGAGAGTGAGAGTCCGGTGCCGGAAAGAAAGGAAGTATAGATATGGCAGCGAAAAAGGGATCATTATCAATTAACAGCGAGAATATTTTCCCGATTATTAAGAAGTGGTTGTATTCCGACCATGATATTTTTGTAAGAGAGCTGATTTCGAACGGATGCGACGCCATCACGAAGTTAAAAAAGCTTGAAATGATGGGCGAGTATGAGGCTCCGCTTGATTACAAGGCACGCATGAATGTGATTGTAAGCCCGGAGAAGAAGACCATGACCTTCATCGATAACGGTCTCGGTATGACCGCGGATGAGGTTGAGGAGTACATTAATCAGATTGCGTTCTCCGGTGCGACGGATTTTATCGAAAAATATAAGGATAAGGCGAATGACGACCAGATTATCGGACATTTCGGACTTGGTTTCTATTCGGCATTCATGGTATCCGACAAGGTTACGATTGATACTCTGTCCTATCAGAAGGATGCAAAACCCGTGCACTGGGAGTGTGACGGCGGCACCGAATTTACAATGGACGAGGGCGACAGAGCGGAAGTCGGAACGACGATTACGCTGTATCTGAACGAGGACAGCCTTGAGTTTGCGAACGAGTATCGTGCGAGGGAGGTCATTAAGAAGTATTGTTCGTTCATGCCGACCGAAATCTATCTCTATACTGAGAAACAATTTGCCGAGGAGCAGGAGGCTTTGAAGGCTGCGGCGGCAGCAGGCGAGGGCTCGGCGACAGCGGGCACGGAAGAAGGTGCTGAAGGCAAGGCAGCAGACGATGCTTCTTGGAAAGAAATTGATGAGAACGGAAATGAAGTAAAGGGCGAGGCAACTGAGGGTGCAGAAGGCGAGAAGAAGGCCGAGAAACCTAAGAAAGAGCCTGAGAACGATACCGCACCGCTGTGGACCAGAAATCCGAGCGAATGCGAAAAGGATGACTATCTGAAGTTCTACCGGAAAGTCTTCAACGACTACAAGGAGCCACTTTTCTGGATTCATTTGAACATGGATTATCCGTTCAACTTAAAGGGTATTCTGTACTTCCCGAAAATCAACATGGAGTACGAATCCATCGAAGGCACCATCAAGCTTTACAACAATCAGGTGTTCATTGCAGACAATATCAAAGAGGTTATTCCGGAGTTCCTGCTTCTTTTGAAGGGTGTAATCGACTGTCCGGATTTACCGCTTAACGTATCGAGATCTGCGCTGCAGAATGACGGATTCGTAAACAAGATTTCCGATTACATCACCAAGAAGGTGGCGGACAAGCTGTCCGGTATGTGCAAGACGCAGAAGGAAGACTACGAGAAGTACTGGGATGACATTTCTCCGTTCATCAAGTACGGTTGCCTGAAAGACGATAAGTTCTGCGAGAAGATGAACGATTACATCCTCTTTAAGAACATTGATGATATTTACATGACGTTACCTGAGTGCCTGGAGACCAAGCCGATTGATGAGGATGAGGAAGGCGAAGG
>CADCOL010000320.1 GCA_902803015.1 uncultured Lachnospiraceae bacterium
ATCGCACATCGTGCCGGAATGCAGGGAAGAGGAATCAAAACGGGCCCTGCTTATCTGGTTTGGGTTGTAGTTATCCTGATTGAAGAGATTGCGTCCGTCTGGACCGTAATCGGATACATTTATTCCGAAACGGCATATACCCTTTCGGATGTGGTGGGAAATCTGTTGCTCAGCATTACGGATATCGTTATTCTGATTGATTTGTTTATTGCGGCAATCGGAGTGAGGCAACATATTCGAAAAACTTTAAAAGCGAAAGCTTCGGACAATCATTAACAGGTAAAATACATGCAGGAAGATTTTCATTACTATGCCACATATTGCGCAGCATTTCTTGCAGGCTATTCCCACGAGGAGAGTCTGGAGATTTGTTTTAGTGCGCAATTTGTCGACATCTGTACGAAAACATTCCTCTCGACCGTTAAGGGCCCGAAAGAGGCTGCAACGACACAGTTGAGTCTGGAACTGATGGATACGCCTTCGAATGCATACGGCCTGCAGGAGATTACGACAATCTGGTCGTCGTTCCATTTTCTCCCCTATGATCTGGATGTCAAATTAAAGCACCGCTCGCGTGCATACACCAAAAAATACCGCATGATCTGCGATACGAACTCAAAGCTTTTGGTCGAGACCGTAAAGCTTGCGAAGGACAGGAATCCTGCCGGAGAGAAGAATCTTCAGGCGGTCGGTATTGCCATGCATATTCTTGCGGATACCTGGGCACACCGTTATTTTGCCGGAACGCCTTCGCTGGTCATTAACAACACGGACAGTTTCTTTTACGAAATCCTCGAAGAGAACGGAAAAGAAATCGAACGTCCGATTACGTTTAAACACAGTACCAGTTTTGTCGATAATCTTGAAAAATCGGAATACGTCAACAGCATCTATCAGTACAGCGAGAATTCAATTATGAATTTAGGGCACGGCAGAGCCGGACATTTGCCCGATTACAGTTTTATCAAATACAAATATCTGCCGGCATGGAAGAATTACGAGGAAGTCATTAAGGACAATCCTTCGGACTTTTACCATGCATTCTGTCAGATGATTTATGCAATGAAAACAATCCGCGAAGGCAGCGAATTTGTTGTGGACACTTATGATTTCGACGCGGTGGCCGAATACGAAGAACGCATCAAAAGAATCCTTACAATCAGACGTTTGAGCGCATCCGAGGACTGGAAGATTTTCGGGGAATGCCTCTCCGGAAAAGAGATTCCGGAATTTAATCTGGATGCGGTAAAAGACGAATATTTACTCGCGGACGGAGAAGAAGCGAAGGAGAATACCACGCTCGGACGTTTCTTTGAAGCGGCGATGGCGCAGAAAAAGATGGTCAGCACACGTGTATACCGTGCAAAGAAACTGAAAAAAATGCTTCTGAAAATGGAAAAGAGCATACGGGAATAACTATGGAATTCGGAAAAAGAGTGCATAATTTCATACAGGGAATCGCAATGCTCATGATGTGTGTGCTGATGTTTTTCCTGCCCAGTGATTACGGCGTGGAATTCATCATTTCAATCATTGCCATCTGGCTGGTGGTATACGGAATTCGTTTGCTTCATTTTTATTCTTCAATGGCAAGGCATATGGTCGGCGGAAAAATCATTATGATTCTCGGATTCATTCTCTTTGATTTCGGAATCTTCAGTATTTCGATTTCCCAGAAACATACGCTTTATATTATTTTATATCTGCTCGGATTCTACGCATTTAAGGCATTTGTCGATATCATGCGTTCCTTTGAACAAAGGAAAAACAATGCTTCCGGCTGGGAACTTAAAATGATTACCGGCTTTATCAATGCCGGATTCGCTGTATTTGCGCTAATTACAGGCGTCTTCCTTCGCTCGGAGGGTGCACTGGTATTTATATTCGCGTTCGGTATCGCGTATTCCGCAATTATGCGATTTGTTAGTGCATTCCGGAAGACTCCGGCCGTGCTGATTCTGTAATAAAATCTCAATTTTATTATTTATATTATTGTTGGACATTTGTTGGACGCAGCAGTGTAGAATAACTTTGTAATTGTAAAACTGTGCCAAAGAGCACGTTTTAACCCGTTACGTAATCGTTTTTATGAGGCTTTGAACTTGTCGAAATAAAGAATTAAGGGGAACAGAAAATGACGGAAATTAAATCTTATGTACATAAGGTTCAATACTATGAAACGGACCGTATGGGGATCACCCATCATTCCAATTATATCCGCTTCATGGAAGAAGCCAGAATCGACTATCTGGCACAAATGGGTTACGAATACTCCCGTCTCGAGGCAATGGGTATTATTTCTCCCGTGACGAAAGTGGAGTGCCAATACAAGGTACCGACTACATTTGCCGATGAAATCCGAATCGTGATTCTTGTCGAAGAATGCAGCGGTATTCGTATGCGTTTTAAGTATAAAATGCTGAATGCGAGCAATGTTGTGGTTTGTACCGCAGCTTCGGAGCATTGTTTTGTGGATCAGGCCGGTCGTATTGTAAGACTGGACAAGGATTTTCCGGAATTCTTTGCGGCGTTGAAGGCAAAGAGTGACGAAAACTG
>CADCOL010000321.1 GCA_902803015.1 uncultured Lachnospiraceae bacterium
CCAGCAGTACGTGCAGAGCTTGCACGGCTCGATGCCCACGGAGTTGACCATGTCATCCAGACGGTTGTACGCGAGCGTCGTAAACTTCATCTGTTTGCAAATCTCCTCTTCCATCGCCTTGTAGTTCGGGCTCTCGGGATTCGCATAATCCTGCAGCTTGTCAAGCGGAACGTTGGTCGTACCCTCTCTGTCCGCAATCACACGGCGTGCAATCAGCTCCTGCTCGGAGTTGCTTCTCGAGAAGTTCAGATACTTGCATCCGAACAAAAGCGGCGGGCATGCAGGTCTTACATGCACAGCCTTCGCACCGGAGTCAAACAAGAACTCCGTGGTCTCGCGAAGCTGCGTACCGCGAACGATGGAGTCGTCGATGAGCAGAAGGCTCTTATCCTTAATTAAAGGCTCCACCGGAATTAACTTCATCTTTGCAATCAGATCACGCTTCTTCTGCGTGGTCGGCATAAAGGAGCGGGGCCAGGTCGGCGTGTACTTGATGAACGGACGTGCAAAAGGCACGCCGGACTCGTTCGCATAACCGACTGCATGCGCCGTTCCGGAATCGGGAACGCCCGCAACCTCTGTTGCATCCAGAATTCCGCGCTCTTTGTCGCGCTTTGCAAGCGACTGTCCGCAACGATAACGCATCTCCTCAACGTTGACGCCCTCGTATGTGGAGGTCGGGTAGCCGTAGTAAACCCAGAGGAAGGTACAAATCTTCATCTCCTGACGCGGGGAAACCAGCGTCTCCAGACGGTTCTCGTTAAAGAAAACCACCTCGCCCGGTCCGAGTTCCTTGGCCATTTTATATCCTAAATGCATGAATGCAAAATCTTCAAATGACGCGCAATGCGCTCCGCTCTTGCGTCCGATAATCACAGGGAGGCGTCCCAGACGGTCACGCATCGCGTATATTCCTTCAGGCGTCATGATTAATGCGCTGATGGAACCTTTGATTACTTCCTGCGCATAAACAAGACCTTCGGGAATGGAATCCTTCTGGTTAATCAACGCCGCTACAAGCTCGGTCTGATTGATGTCCCCGCCGCTCATCTCAAGGAAATGAGAATAGCCGCGCTCAAAAAGGGACTTGATGAGCTCGTCGGTGTTGTTGATTTTTCCTACTGTTGTGATGGAATAATTGCCGAGATGCGAACGGACGATTAACGGCTGGGGCTCATTATCGGAAATACAGCCGATACCGATGTGTCCGCGCATGATTTCGAAGTCGCGCTCGAATTTCGTACGGAATGGGGAGTTCTCGATGTTGTGGATGGCCCGGTCAAAGCCCTTCTCCTCACTGTAGAGACAGAGGCCGCCGCGACGGGTGCCGAGATGGGAATGATAGTCCACACCGAAGAACAAATCAAACATACAATTATCATTGGATGCTACGCCAAAAAATCCGCCCATATGATTCTCCTGTTCGTGTTTCTTTTCCCCTTTTTCGGCCTTCTGCCTCCGCCTTCGCGTGGCATAAGTCCCCGAAATACCAACATAAAGTATACTGATTTGAGGGCCGCAGTGTCAAGGAAAAATGGGCGGTTTTTGAAATTCCCGACTTATGTAAATCAAGCCAAAATCGTAGTCCTTGCCCAGGGCGATTTCCCTTGTTATAATCAGCTTGTGGGGATTGTAATTTTGTGTAGGAGGGCTATTTATGGACAACAGATTCTTCGGCGGTATCGCCTCATATGTAATCGCAATTCTATTCCTTGCCGGCGGCATCGGCGCCTTTTTCTATCTTAAAAACCAAAACACGGCAGGTAATTCCTATAATACCTCCTCAAGTGTCATAAATATCACGCCCGATTCCGGCTATGACTGGAATAAAATCAGCGACGGCATGCATGTGACTCTCACGGCAAACAACAACGGCGGCTACTACGAATACCCCGGCAAAGGCGACAAGCCCGGCCACCGCATTTACTTTGTATATAATTACAGTCAGAAAACCAACAGCTACGACCGCATGATTGGTGTCTGGGTAGAACCCTCGGACTATAACAAATGGGAAAGTCTCGAATTCAAACTCTCCAAGGACGCCTACCTTCCGACCATAACCGTCACCAATTACGTACGGTCAATGACTGGCGAGGAATACAGCGACATCCGCAACACCCTGCTCCTTTCGGGCGACTATGACGTGGACGAAACAATGGAAACCATCGTTCCCTATATCATCGCTCCTTCAGCCGCCAAAGAGGCAGGCAGCAATCTCCCGCAAATCCTCTGCTACATCGCCATGGGCCTCGGCGGAGTACTGTTGCTCGGAAGTATCATCGGATCCATTGCAAGACGCTGAATATTCATTGACAAAAAGAATAACGCCGCGGTACAATCAAAGTGTCAGATATGTATCGTTGGCGTTATTTTTATTTGAAAATATGCCACATATTGCACTTTAATCGAGGGGCTTTTTATGAAAATTAACAAGATGCTTTCTCCGGAGGCTGCCAAAAAAGAGCTTTCGGAACGAATAAAACAACATCGCATTCTTTCCGGTATTACGCAGGAAAAACTGGCGGATATGGCAATGGTGTCCGTTCGTACCGTAAAAAGGTTTGAGGCAGGAGAAGAAATAAGTCTTTTGAATTTTATCCGTATCCTGAATGCCCTTGATTTAACCGACGGTCTTGACGGACTTGTTCCCGATCAGGAGCTCCGCCCTTCTCTTCATATGTCGGAATACAAACCGCGAAAAAGGGTATCTGTCAAAAAATCACCGAAAAAGGAATGGAAATGGGGTGATGAACAATGATAAATGCAGCTGAAATTTATTTATGGGGAACCAAAATCGGAACGGTATGGCAACCCGAAGAAGATTCGTCCGCCGTTTTTGAATATGAAAAGACTTTTCTCGGAAGCGGAATTGAGGTTTCCCCCTTCGAAATGCCTTTATCGGAAAGAATCTACCGTTTCCCGGAATTATCAAGGCTTGATGCTTTTCGCGGTCTGCCCGGCCTTCTCGCCGACTCGCTTCCGGACAGATTCGGAAATGCGGTAATTAATGAATGGCTGGAAAGACACGGACGGAATCCGGAAAGTTTCACCGCCATCGAACGCTTATGTTACACCGGCAAACGGGGAATGGGTGCCCTTGAGTTTATGCCCTCTGTCGGTCCCGTTGCGAGCGGAGACGAAGTTGATGTCAATGAAATGGCAGAGTTTGCTTCAGAAATCCTATCGGGAAGAAAAAGCGAAAAATTATCCGACCGCGAACTATCCCTTGCAAGATTAATAGAAATCGGTTCTTCCGCCGGAGGCGCCAGAGCAAAAGCTGTTATAGCATGGAATCCCAAAACAGGAGAGATTCGTTCCGGGCAGGTCGAATTAGGCAGGGATTTTCAACATTGGCTGATTAAATTTGACGGCGTAGACGGAAATGGCGACCGGGGAGTTACGGACAGCAGGCAGCATACCCGTATTGAATACGCTTATTATCTTATGGCTGTGGCGGCAGGAATTCAGATGCAGGAATGCCGCCTTCTGGAAAAGGACGGAAGAAGCCACTTCATGACACTTCGTTATGACCGCGAGGACGGACGTAAAATACATGTGCAGACGCTTGCCGCTTTGGGCCATTTCGATTATAACCAGCCGAAAGGATGCAGTTACGAACAGTATGCCGCCTTTGCAAAGAGGCTTAATCCAAGCATGCTGGAAACAAAACAATTGTTTAAACGCGCGGCTTTCAATTGCATTGCGATGAACTGTGATGACCATGTAAAGAACTTTGGATTTATGATGGACAGACAGGGAAATTGGAAAATGGCTCCTGCATATGACATCACATTCGCGTTCAAACCGAACAACCGATGGTTGGGAGCGCATCAAATGACGCTCAACGGAAAAAGCTCCGGAATCGGCAAAGACGATTTAATGGAATTCGGTCGCAATCTTGAACTGCAGGATGCGTTTTGCAGGGATTCAATCGAACAAATAACCGGCATTGTGGGACAATGGATGACCTTTGCCGAAAAATGCGGCATAACCGAGGAACGGGCAGCAGAAATAAGCAATGTACTAAATCAAGAAGGACTTGGTTGAAACCAAGTCCTCTTCTAATTATTCGCCCTGCCTGACAATCTGCCGTCCCGCCGGACAATTCTACGTCCTTGCGAACCCGTTACTCTGCCAACAGCATCATAATCTTGTTGGTCCTTGCCACAAACTTCGTCATGGCTTCCGGCTCAAGCGGTGCATGCTGCAACAA
>CADCOL010000322.1 GCA_902803015.1 uncultured Lachnospiraceae bacterium
ACAAATCTTGAAGTTTACGGTTTTGATGTATGCCTTCTCGCCCCAGTAATCGTCGAATTTTTCAAATACGACATTTTCAAGCGGAGATCTGGAAACATACTTATACGGTCCGGTACCGATTGCTGTTGCAGAAGGATCTGCGTTGTGCTTCGGAATGATTGCTGCGGAAACACTCGCAATATTTGCGAGAAAATCGTTATCCGCACTCTGAAGCACGATTGCCACGTGAGTATCATCCACGATATCTACGCTTACTACATTAGAAAGCGCCGGTATCATCGGATTTCCTCCTTCGATATCGGCGCATTTGTTCATCGAATACTGAACGTCTTCCGCCGTAACCGAAGTACCGTCGTGGAACTTCACTGAGTCACGAATTGTGAATGTGTAGGTTAACCCATCATCACTTACGTTAATTTCGCTTGCTACAGCGGGAACGATATTACCATCGGAATCAGGTTTTACCAATCCCTCGAACACGTTGAAGAAAATTTCTTTGGTTCCTGCCGCCACCATATTGTGGGGGTCAAGACTTTCTTCAATATCCTGCGGGATACCGATGGTGATAGAGTCTGAAGAGTTCCCTTTCTTGTCACCTGTGCATCCGCACAGTGCAACAGCAAGTGAAAGAACCGAAAGCAGAAGGACCAACCCGGTCAACTTCTTTTTCATAGATCTTTCCTCCCTCTCTCTATGAGAATATTAAATTGTTTGTGGGCAAATGCCCGGTTCTATGAATGAAACCGGCCCATCGGGCCGGCTTATTCCTTAATTAAGAATTTTCTTAAGCTCATCCATGAATGTGTTAACATCCTTGAACTCTCTGTAAACGGATGCGAATCTTACATACGCAACGGGATCAAGGTCTTTTAACTTATTCATGATGCTCTCTCCGATGACTGCAGAAGGAAGTTCTCTTTCTTCCATGCTGTAGATTTCGGTTTCCACTTCGTCCACAAGTCTTGCAATCTGCTCTGCGGATACGGGACGTTTGTGGCAGGCACGAAGGACACCGGCTTCGATTTTCGATCTGTCAAATGCTTCGCGGTTTAAATCCTTCTTAATGATGATTAAGGGGATGGTCTCCACCTTCTCATACGTTGTGAATCTCTTACCGCATTCATCACAGGCACGTCTTCTGCGGATGGAGTTGTTCTCTTCCGCCGGTCTGGAATCGATTACGCGGGTATTCTCGTGACCACAATAGGGACATTTCATTGTTCGTTCCTCCTGATTTCCTTTTACACTTTATCGGGATTATTTTATCATCTCTTCTTCAGGAAATCCGGAACTGCAATGGTTTTCTCCTGTACGTTGCTGCGAAGTTCGGAAGGCTTAACAACCGGCTTCGGAGCGGGTGCTACAACCTGAGGTGCGGGCTGGGGAGCCGGCTGAACGGTTCTTCCTGCAACGGATGCGGGAGAAGCCACCGGTCTTGCCTGTGCATATCCGGTTGCATTTGCCGTGGTGTGAGCATAGCTCGGTACGGAATATCTGGATCCCGATGTCGGCTTGGAATAAAGGCCGGTTGCGATAACCGTTACCTTACAGGTATCCGGCTCTGCATCGGAGTACATAGCACCGAGAATGATATTTACCTGCTCACCGGTAATATCGGTAATGTAGCTGGAAGCTACGTTGGTATCGAATAAGGAGATGTCACCGGAAATATTGATGATGACATCGGTTGCACCGTCAATCGTGGTCTCAAGCAACGGACTTTCCACTGCCATGCGGACTGCATCGAGTGCCTTGTCTTCGCCCTTACCGGTACCGATACCGATATGTGCGATGCCTTTGCCAAGCATAACGGTCTGAACATCCGCAAAGTCGAGGTTAATGATTGCGGGAAGGTTAATCAAATCGGTAATACCGGATACGGACTGCTGCAATACTTCATCCGCTTTCTTCAATGCATCCGGCATCGTGGTCTTCTTATCACAGATTTCAAGTAATCTATCGTTCGGGATGACAATCAGAGTATCTACCTGTTCTTTTAAGTTCTCAATACCCATCTCGGCATTGGACATTCTCGTCTTTGCCTCGAATTTGAACGGCTTTGTAACAACGCCGACGGTAAGGATTCCCATCTCTTTGGAAATCTGAGCAACTACGGGAGCCGCACCGGTTCCGGTTCCGCCGCCCATACCGCAGGTAACGAATACCATGTCCGCACCCTGCAGAGCATCTCCGATCTCCTCTTTATTCTCTTCTGCCGCTGCCTTACCAACTTCAGGCTTTGCTCCGGCACCAAGACCTTTCGTGAGCTTCTCTCCGATTTGGATAAGTTTCGGCGCTTTACAATTACGAAGCGCCTGACTGTCGGAATTGACACCGACAAATTCCACTCCACTTACATTGTCGTCAATCATGCGGTTTACGGCATTGTTTCCGGCACCGCCAACACCTACGACAATAATTCTTGCTGCAGAACTCTCATCATTTGCTCTGATCTCGATCAAGGCTTTGTCCTCCTAACATCCCACTTTTTGTACACATTTCGGAACATATAATGCTTTACATAACACAATATTCCTACACTATTGTATATAATTATTCATATATTTGCAACTAAAAATTGTGATTTTATCAGTGAAAATCTCTATATTTTGTTAGTCCGTTTCGATGTCAAATGTCGTATTCCGATTCGAATCGGTATAGGTCTCCATGTGGAGCCTGCCCTTCATGCCCTTTAACCTGGGTAAAATCGCCGATAAGCGCATTACTTTCTCATCCAGATAATCACTGGTTCCGAGGGTTACGCGTACCTGATCGAAATGCAGCGTAATTTCACCGCCCCGGTCAAAATAAATTTTATCCGCAACCAGTGAATATTTATTCAAAAGCTGCGTCATACTTAAAATATCCTTAAAGACTTTCGGATCTTCCACCGGAAGCGGCTCGTGAAGCACCACATAATCAAATTCCAGACCGGAAATCTCCGGAACACCCGGGACTTCGTCCTTGGAACTTTCCACCACGATCCCGTCTTTGTCAAAGTACATGCGGTTTTCGAGATATGTTACATATCCCGCGATGGTCTTTTCGTACACGATGATTTTTACCGTGTTTCGGTCAACAATCACCACATCCATATGCTCGACGAACGGAATGTTCTCGATTTTCTTGTTCTTGTATTTTAAGGACAGATAGACGGAGTTTTCCGAGAACTTGTCCACGATGACCATGTCGCGAATCTGCTGGGATGTGTAATGCGTGCTGCCCTCCACTTTGACGTCACGCACCTTATAGCTTTCGACAAAGAAAAATCCCCCGCCGATCAGCAGCGCAATCGTCACGAGGATCGCCGCAAGCCGCACCTTCTGCCAGAGGTTCAACCGGTCGAAGGGATTTCGAAGCTTCCGGAAATTGACCTTCTCAACCTTGGGCGCAATCTTCTTAGTCTTGGGGACCTTTTTCATCTTTGCCTTGGGGGCTTTCTTAATATTCTTTTTGCTTATGGGCTTTTTCTTTTTAGACATAATATATTCAGCATTATGCAGCCGAGGCGTGGCATTATCTTCGTTCTATCTGTATCGTCCGCCCGACAGCGAGCGCAATTCCGATTTCCGTTAAAAACAGCAGTACCGACGTACCGCCCGCCGAAATGAACGGCAGGGATACACCCGTGTTGGGCACGGAATTCGTAACCACGGCTATGTTCAGTACCACCTGCACCGCAAAGTGGCACATGATTCCGATCACCAGTAACGCATTAAACAAATCCTTCGTATTTCCGGCAATTACAAAAAGTCTGTGAATCAGGATTGCAAAAAGCGCAATCACGCAGAATCCGCCGAATACACCGAGTTCCTCGCAGATAATCGAGAAAATCATATCGTTCTGCGCCTCGGAGATATCGCCGATTTTAACAATACTCTCTCCCAAACCTTTTCCGAAGAATCCGCCGCTTCCGATTGCATAGAGTGCCTGAAGAACCTGGAAACCCTCGTCCGCACTGTACCGTTCCGGATGCAGCCATGCAAGAATTCGGCCTCCGCGGAAACCTGCAACGTCGGAATGTCCGGTTTTATCAAGGAGGATAATCGCCCCGATACCTATGGCGGCAAGGGCTATCAGCGCCGCCCATATAATCAGGATTTTCTTTTTGTCTTTTGCAATGATGGTAATCATAAGAACCGGGATGATAAATACAATCAGCGCGGAACTCATGTTACGGCTTACAACATAGATAAAAAGGCAAAGCGCCGCAAGCGGTGCCAACGGAAGGAACAGACTCGGCCATGTCGTCATATCCTTTTGCTTTTTATTCAGCACTCTTGCGTAATAAATAATCATCAAAAGTTTTACAAGCTCCACCGGCTCAAACTGCGGCAGGGGTCCCAATTTGACCCATCTGGTCGCACCATGTGAGGAGATGTGAATTCCGGGCACCAGCAAAAGAGCCATGACCAGAAATGCCGCAACGATGTACACCCAGTTCGGTACAAGGCGGTACACTCTCGGCGGAATAAAAATCAGAATCGCCATAAATACAAATCCGATTCCGGCCGCCTGAATCTGCTTGTTTAAGAAGTACATGGAGTTGCCGAATTTTAAATTCGACTGGTATGCACTCGCGGAATAGATCATAACGAATCCGAAACATACCAAAAGAATGACAACGGCAAGAAGCGAGAAGTCGAAGAACGGCTTCCTGGTTTTTGCACTTTTGTATTTATTTCTGATTCTGTCTAATGCCCGCATGTATTCTCCAAATAATTATTCTCTGTTCGGCAGTGCCCTTACCAGCTCTTTAAACATCTGTCCGCGCACTTCATAATTCGGGAACATTCCCCAGCTTGCGCATGCCGGCGAAAGCAGCACTGCGTCGCCTTCCGCGGCAAGCTCTGCACACTTAAGGACCGCTTCCTCCAGGCTCTCCGTCTGATAAATTGCGTTAAAGCCGTGTGCCCTTGCGCACTCTTCAATCTTCTTTGCGGTCTGTCCGAGTAAAACGAGTGCCTTTACCTTTGTTCCGAAGCTTTCAATCCACTCATCGTAGGTGCTCTGTTTATCATATCCGCCGCCGATTAAAACGGTCGGCCCCTTCATTGCAAGAACCGCCTTGATTGCAGCGTCGGGATTGGTTCCCTTGGAATCGTTATAATATTCCACGCCGTTTACTGTTGCAACATATTCGATGCGGTGTTCCACCGCCTTAAACTCGCGAACGGAATTTAAAATACTCTCCATCGGAACTCCGATGGCATCCGCCATCAGAATCGCCGCCATTACATTTTCCACGTTGTGAAGTCCGAGAAGCTTCATCTCATGGATATTCATAAGTTTCTTCTCTTCACCGTCGCGCACAAGATAAATGCACTCATCGCGATAGTAACAGCCGTCTTCGACTTTCTGCGCGGATGAGAAGAAACGAACGGTTACTTTTCTGCCGCCGTTATTTAAGCCCTCTTCGTTCTTAACAAACTTGCCGCCGAGTTTTTCTCCGAACGCACGAAGCACTTCGTCCTCGTAGTTTAATACGCAAAAGTCCTCGGAAGTCTGATTGCTCGTGATTTCTTCCTTCACGCGGATGTACTCTTCCATCGTATGATGGCGGTTTAAATGATCCGGCGTAATATTTAAGATTGCACTGACATTGGGATGAAATTCATGAATCGTTTCAAGCTGGAAGCTGGAAATCTCCGCAACCGTAACATCGGCTTCGCCGATTGAAGCAGCCTCCGAAGTATAGGGAATTCCGATATTTCCCACGATATGCGCATGTCCGGCTCTTGCATCTTTTTCACGCAAACCGTCCAGATAATCACCAACGATTTTACCCGTCAATGCCGTCGTCGTGGTTTTGCCGTTTGTACCGGTAATCGCAATCAGTCTGCCCTTAGCAAGCGTGTATGCAAGCTCAATTTCGCCGGTAATGTAAAGTCCCTGCTCTCTTAATTTCAGTGCAAGGCCCGTATCCGTCGGAACTCCGGGACTTAAAACCACCATGTCGAGGCTGAAGCGAACCACCTCGGGAAGCTCTCCCAGGATGACATTTGCTTTTTCTTTTTCGGATGTTTTGTTGCGCACATCCGTAATATTCAGATTCTCGTTGGAATCGTAAAGAATCGGATTTGCGCCTGCGGACAAAAGCAGATCATATGCTGCCACACCGCTGATTCCCGCTCCGATGATGAGTGCTGTTTTTCCCCTGTAATCCATATTTGCTCCCCTTTGTACGATACCGCGGACAATCCCCGGCACCGTTAATTATTATATTTAAATCGCCAGCAGCGCCACTGCACACAGCACTGCGGTCACAATCGTAAACGCGCTGACCACCTTGGTTTCCGGATAGCCGCATTTTTCAAAATGGTGATGAATCGGCGCCATTTTAAAGATTCTCTTTCCGTGCGAAAGTTTAAAATAGCTGACCTGAAGCATAACACTGACCACTTCCGCAAGATAGATAAACGCAATAATCGGGATAAAGAGCGGCATTTTTAACATGTACGCTTCCGCTGCAACGAATCCGCCGAGTGCTAAAGATCCGGTATCACCCATAAACACTTTTGCGGGATAGGAGTTGAAAATCAAAAATCCCATCAGCGCACCGAGCATTGCCGCCGCCGGAATGTCCGTTCCGCCGCCTTTGATTAACGATGCCACCGCAAAGAACAAAGCGATAATGCCTGTTACCTTGCTTGCCAGACCGTCAAGTCCGTCGGTAAAATTCGCACCGTTGTCGGTTCCCAGAACCACCAGGAACAAAAGCGGAATTGCCACATACGGCATGGTATCGAGAACAAGTTCCCTACCGTCCGTAAACGGAAGGAGCATGTTAAAGCTCATCTCTTCGTTAAAATACATATACGCCGCAAACGCGCCCGTAATCAGAATCTGCAGTCCCATCTTCTGCCATGCCCGAAGACCCATGGAACGCTTTAAAACAACTTTGATAAAATCATCCGCGAATCCGACGAGTCCGAAACCGACGGTTAAAAACAGAATCGGCAGAATCTTCGGAGATTCTTTCATGAAGAATACCGTACCGAGAACGAAGCCCAACAGGATCAGTACGCCGCCCATCGTCGGGGTGCCGTTTTTCTTCAAATGACTTTCCGGTCCTTCGTTACGAATGGTCTGTCCGATTTTTAACCGGAGAAGTAACGGAATCAGCGCCGGGCCCAAAGCGACCGACGCTGCAAATGCAATTAACAATGCCACTACGGATTTAAACATTTAATTTGCCTCCGGTTTCGTTTCTTCCAAAGTTCTTCCGTCTTCCTGCAGATTCTCCAGATCGGAGGAGTTCGGATCAAGCGGATATCCCGTATTGGGATCCAGTTTCTCGCCGTTGTCCGGATCCACAGCCTTATCGGCGGGAATTGCCGGATTATCTTCCACGGGGGTAATGCCCTCGTCGTTTTCGTCGTCATGTTCTTCCGGACGGTAAATTGCTTCGTTGTAGAGACCCTTCGACTTCAGGTCTTCGATTTCCGCCTCGGTCAGTTCTTCGGTCATGAATACGTTCATGTAGGGAAGAACTTCGGTCAGAATGTCTTTTACAAGAAGACATGCCTGCGCGGTACCGCTCTGCTGGTCCGGCATGTTCGGACGATCGATGACTGCATAGATAATGATCTTCGGATCGTTTGCCGGTGCATATCCCATGAAGGAAGTTACATATTCGCCGCGTCCGCGGGGGAATGTCTCTGCGGTTCCGGTCTTGCCGCCCACGGTATATCCTGCGGGACGCGCTTTCTTACCGGTACCGGATGTTACTACCGCGTTGCAGTAGTCAATGATTTTATCCGACGTGGACTGGGATATGGTCTGCTTTAAAATACACGGCTCGATGTTACGAACCACCGCACCGTTGGAATCGAGAATCTGGCTTACCATGTGCGGCTGGTAATAATATCCGCCGTTGATTAAGGAATTGAATGCCGCGATCATTTCAATCATGGTTACCTGGAAGCCCTGACCGAATGTACAGGTTGCAAGCTCGGTCGGTCCCATGGTCTTATCGGTGAATACCAGCGTGTTGGTCTTTGCTTCACCGGCTAAGTCAATATTGGTTTTGTATCCGAAATTGTACCTCTGGAAGTAGTCAAGATAGGTATCTTTACCCATCTGCTGTCCCATCTTCATTAACGCCACGTTACAGGACTGCTCAACCGCTTTCTTTACGGTCATCTGACCGTCACCGTAACGGTTGTGGCATTTGATTTTAAATCCGCCGACTTCGAGGCTGCCGCCGCAGAAGTATACTTCCTCGCCGGTCATTTTGCCCGAGTCAATACCCGCCGCTACCGTAAAAGGCTTCGCTACGGAACCCGGTTCATATGTGGTCTGTACACAGAAGTTCATCCAGCGGAGAGCTCTTGCATAATCGTTTACCTGTTCATCGGTTACAAGCTCGGTCGGATACAGATG
>CADCOL010000323.1 GCA_902803015.1 uncultured Lachnospiraceae bacterium
CGCCGGAGCGTGACGATGAAATCGCTGTTGACCGTATGCATGCCGATAACAGTAATCTGACGGTGGGAGATCATATCACGGTGGCCGGAAAAGAATACGAAATCTGCGGTCTTCTGGCATATGTGAACTATGCGACCTTACACGAGAACAATACGGACTTAATGTTTGACGCAATCGGCTTTGACGTGGCAATGGTCACTAAGAACGCGTGGAAAGAAGTGAACGGACGAATTCATTACTCCTACGCATTCTTCTACGATGAAGGATATTCAAACGAAAGCGAACAGAAAGTTCTGTCCGACAATTTCCTGCAGAGTCTGATTTCCCAGACGATAAAGGCGGAAAATGATTTGGAGAACTACATTCCGAGATACGGTAATCAGGCCGTCAATTTTGCACCCGATGACATGGGCAGCGATAAAACGATGGGCGGAGTGCTTTTATACATTCTTGTCATTGTGCTCGGCTTTGTATTCGCACTGACGATTACCAGTACCATTACGAAGGAATCCACGGTAATCGGAACGCTTCGCGCATCCGGCTATTCGAAGGGAGAACTGGTTCGCCATTACATGGCGATGCCGGTTCTGGTAACTCTGGTCTCGGCGATTGTCGGAAATGTCCTCGGTTATACATTTTTCAAAAATATCGTCGTGGATATGTATTACAACAGTTACAGCCTTCCTGCATACCGTACGTACTGGTATTATGAGGCATTTGTAAAAACGACGGTGGTTCCGGTCATCCTGATGATCATCATTAATTTCATCGTGGTAAGCTACTGGATGAAATTCTCGCCGCTTCGTTTCTTAAGAAAGGATTTGAAAGTTACAAAGCGCAAGAAGGCTATGCGTCTGCCGAGATTTAAATTTATGGGACGCTTCCGTCTGCGTGTGATTCTGCAGAACATTCCGAACTACATCGTGCTCTTTGTGGGAATCTTCTTTGTGGTATTTCTTGCGACCTTTGCGTTTGGCCTTGAAACCACGCTGGACAACTATCAGGACCATGTTGTGGAGGATATGTTTGCAAAGTATCAGTATGTTCTCAAAGATACGGAAGACGAGGACGGAAATGCAATTTCCACGAAGGTGGAAGGTGCGGAAAAATTCAGCATGGAAACGCTGTACACCACGGACGGGGTGCATGTTGCGGAAGGAATCGGCATTTACGGCATTGAAAAGAACAGCAGTTATATCGATATCGGCGGTGCCGACTTAGCCGGTAATGAAGTATATGTTTCCAGCGCATATCAGGATAAATTCAAACTCCGCAAAGGAGATACGCTGATACTGAAGGAAAAATACAACGATACAGAATACAGCTTTAAAATCGCCGGTTTCTACGAGTATCTCGGCGGTCTGAACGTGGTAATGTATCTGGATACCTTTAATGATACGTTCGGATATCCGGAAGGCTCCTTTAACGGATTCCTTTCAAACGAAGAGATTACGGATATTGAAGAGAAAAATATCGCAATGACCATTACCGAAGAGGACGTAACCAAGGTTTCCAGACAGCTCGATCACTCCTTTGGCGGATACATGAATTATTTCAAAGTTGTATGCTTGATCTTTGCGGGAATTCTGATTTATCTTCTGACGAAAGTCATTATTGAGAAGAATGAAAACGCCATTTCCATGGTTAAGATTCTCGGATACAAGAACGGAGAGATTGCATCGCTTTACTTACTCAGTACGACCTGGATGGTAATTATCTCGGCGGTAGCCACATCCTTCCTCGGAGTGAAAGCACTGGAAGTTGTTTGGAAAATCATCATCGGCCAGATGGACGGCTGGATTCCGGCACATATCCCTTCCATTACGATTGTATGGATCGTGTTAATGATTCTTGCGGCATACCTTGTCGTGATGTTCATTGACTACACCCGCATCCGCAAAATCCCGATGGATGAGGCGCTGAAAAATGTAGAATAAAAATACACGCGTAATACACAAACAATACACGCATCGATTATAATCACTTTAGAATCGAATCGTTCCCGGGACGGTTGGTTCTAAAGTGATTTTTATATGGAGTGAGTTATGGCAGACAGAATTCTTTTAATTGAAGACGATGAGAAGATTCGAAATATCGTAAAGGAGTATTTTACCGCAAAATCGAATCAACAGTATGAGATTATCGGAGTTGCCACGGGCGATGAAGGTATGGAGTGGGCGAATCGGAACGACTATGATCTGGTGCTGCTCGATATCATGTTGCCCGGTGTGGACGGATTTTCTCTTTGCCGGCAGTTTCGAAAGAATACGGATGTTCCCATTCTTTTTATTACCGCAAGGACGGCGGAAGAGGATCGTTTGTACGGCTATGAGCTCGGCTGTGACGATTATGTCTGCAAACCGTTTTCGTTTGCGGAATTATATGCAAAGGTTTCGGCGTTCCTTCGTCGCACGAAGGAGGCGTCGAAAGAAAGAATACTTACCTGCGGTAAAATCCGTTTAAATCAGGTTTCCCTTACGGTGGAAGTGGATGGCAGTGAGATTGAACTGCCGCCGAAGGAGTTTGAGATTTTAAGTTATCTGATGCAGCATGTAGGCTGGGTAGTAAGCAGAGAGACACTTCTTAACCGTATCTGGGGCGAGGATGCCTATGTGGAGCAGCGTGTGGTCGATAACCGTGTTAAAAATTTACGCAAGGCGCTTGGCAGTGCCGGAAGCCAGATTAAAACCGTGATTTCCAAGGGGTACAAGTTGGTGGAGGAGTGAAAATAATATGAAAATAGAGAAAGAAAGAAAAAGAAAAGCACCAAAACTTTGGCGGATGATATTTAGAAGGATCCTTCTGTTTTCCATAGTGTTTATTACGGCTGCAGGGTTGATTACGAATTACGGATATCGAAATTGGGCAGTGGATACGGTAGAAGAAGGAAGAAAAGAACTGGATGATATGCTGTACCGAATTCAACAGATTGAGAATTCGGAATATGCTTTGACGACAAAAGCTCAGATAGGAAAGTTGTTGTCATCGAAGGTAACGACGAATCTGGACACAGATAATGAACTGCCGAATGTCCGCTATTGGAAAATTACGGAGCGAAAGACAGGAGAGCTTGTAGTGGATTCTAGAAAAAAAGCGTTTTTAACGGCAGACAGCGGGTATAAAACTGAAGACTTTTATTGTGAAGATCAGGATGTTATTGATTGGGCAAGCCAAATTGAGGAAGAAGTAAGAAAGAAGAGCGAAAACCCTTCAATAAGAGTAGGCTACAAGTTTGATTTTTATTTTGATGTCCCTAGGCAACTCATGGAGAATTACATGAATTCGCATTATTCCGGTTTCTTAAATACGGGTAAAATCCGTCCGAGAACGGCAGAAGTCTATTTTATTAACCGTAAGAAAGGCGAAATAGAGCTTTTTGAACAACGCGAATTTGAA
>CADCOL010000324.1 GCA_902803015.1 uncultured Lachnospiraceae bacterium
CAGCCGTGCCACAAATTCCAGTTTACGCGCACCGGCGCGCGCGGATCTTTATTCTCTTCGGGAAAAAGCGAAAGCTGGTTCATACATTTTACCCGTTACGGCTCTCTTTTAAAAACACGCCGAGAACCAGCATGTAGCAAACCGTCTTCGGCAGCATCAGCATTCCGAGCATGGGCAGGAGCGACACAACGGTCGCAACCGGAATGTAGAAAAGAAACGATAACGTCACGTACAGCCAGACACGTTTAAAATTCTTATTGTCGTTCCGATTGCGGAAATACAGAATCACAATCAGCACGCCGATTGCAACGAACGGGATGTTGCGAAGAATGGCCCAGAACATCGTTCCGTCGCCGGTAAGCCAGCCGTTTCCGGGCGCAAAGCATATAGTGATTCTGCATCCGGCGGCAACGAAAAGACCAATCATCACGGCGTTTTTCTCTTTCAGATTTTCCCGGTTAAAAAGCTTCGTATGCAAGAAGAACAAAAGCAGATAAAAAATCGTCATCGTGACGGATGTCACCAGTTTGCCGAACCCGAGTGCCGCGGTAAAATCGGCATCCACGAAATAATTCAGCACTCTCGGAACCAGATGGAATGCGTCGCCGCAGCCTAAAACAAGCGCAGCCGAACCCATCAGGCGTCCGACGGCATCGCGCCTTTTTACGAGGATGATTATCCCCGCCGTAATCGCAAACAGCAGATACAGAATATCAAATGTCGATTCGCCGTATTTCATCTTTTGCTCCTCCTATTTATTCTCCGTATACCTGCAGCCGGGATAGCCGGTGCAGCCCCAGAAAATCCCGAATCTGCCGTTACGAAGTTTCATCGCGTTGCCGCATTTCGGGCATTTTTTTATTCCTTTGGCATCCGCGGAAGGATCGCGCATTTCCTTGCCGAGACGCTCGAAAAGCTGCTGATTCATACGACAGTCGTTCAGCGCCCTGTGTGCGCCTGCCGTATCGATTCCGTAGTATGCCGCGAGGTCCTGCAGCGTGTGCGACGATAATTTCGGAAGATACATCACCGACATCGGAACCGTGTCAACGTAATCGTTTTCAACCTCCCGCGCGAAGTAATGCCTGGCATCGCGGTTAATAAAATTTAAGTCGAAATTTTGGATATTATGTCCGACTAAAATCGCATCGCCCGCAAATTCAAGAAACGCTTTCAGCGCCTCCTCAATCATCGGAGCATCCGCAACCATTTCATCGGTAATTCCGTTTACGAGGCTCGCCTGGCGCGGGATATGGATCTCCGGATTTACCAGCGTTGAGAATTCATCCACTACTTTCCCGCCCTTCACTTTGACGGCCGCAATCTCTATGATTTCGGCTTTTTTGATGGACAGTCCCGTTGTCTCGAGGTCAAACACAACATAATCCGGGACATAGATGTTCAGTCTTTTTCCCATTATTTCGAATAAAACTCCGTCTTCGTTTTGTTCATCTGAATCAGCACGGACGACTGATTATACGTATCGATCAGCACATCACAAAGCGCGTGAACATCCGCTTCGCTCGTATCGCTTAAGTAAATCACAAGCGTGTACTCCTGATAGTCCGTTCCGTCATCATCAATCCAGCCGCCGTTTGCTTCCTGGATGGTATATCCGCCCATCCGTGAAATCAGGATTTCCTTCAGTTTGCTCTTCGCTTCTTCCGGTGCAAAAACAGGCTCGTTGGTATCTTTGTCATTCGTTCCGAGATACAGAACATACTGAATGTCACCCTCTTCCGCCGAAGCCGCCTGAGCCTCAGGCGCCTGTGCCGGTTTTCTTAACATGCCGAGCACGGTAAAGCATGCGCAGCCAAGCGCAATCACAAGCGCAGCCGTTGCCAGAATCAATGCGATTTTTGATTTCCTGTCGTTCATTTTAATCCTCCTACTTCTCTTTCAACACCTTTTTATACGGCATCAGCATTCCGTCCGTCATTTTGCCGTTCATCTTCTTTTGAAGTTCCGGGTTCTTCATCATGGCGCCTACTAAGTAAAGCGCGAGCATTTTACCCCGTTCTTTTTGCGGGAAGTCGTAAAAATCATGCTCCTTATAGAACTTGTGGTCCTCCCGCATCATTCCCTGCATTTGCCAGATTAAATCACGGAAAATCTTCATGCCGCCCACACCGTAGAAATTCTTCGGCGGGAGATATTTTTCCGCAATGCTATAGCATAATGTTGCGGCAAGTTTGTCGATTTCCCCGTCCGGATCATGCTGATTGCATGCGATTCCGGCCAGCGTATTTCCGCCGACCTGCGCTCTTGCCTCCATCAGGATTCGCAAATTTTCTTCCGTATCCAGTTTCCCATCCACTAAGTAAGCAACGGGCCTTCCCATCGTAACGGTACGGTGGCCGTTGCAGAACTGCCGGTCGTCAAACACCTTAAACCGGTAGCCCATGCTGTGGTCCTTGATGGTGTAAGCATACACAATCCCGTCCGCAGACTGGATATGGTCGCGAAGATAGGAATCAAAACCGTCCTTGTAGATGCATTTTCCGCTCGATGCGCAGTGAAAACATCCCAGGCATCCGCCGGTAAAAGGAAACTCCTGAATATTCACAATCTCCGTCTCACACGGCAGCAGATTCTTTAATCTCTCGCACATGTTTTGAAGGCGGTTTTTCGTGGAATGCGTAAAATCCGCCACGATGACAATCCGCTTCGGTGCGGATGCATTTATCGTTTCCGCAGAAGGATCCGCATTTTTCAACGCGACTTTTCCTTTGCCGACAGGAATGGTTTCGCAGTAACCGTTTTTCATGTTCCAGAGAACATACTTAAAAAACGCAATCGCATCTTTCTGTCCGTTTTCATGGAGCAAATCCTCCATATCCGCCGAAAGTCCGCGGATTACCTTCATTCCGAGGTCCGCGCAGTTTTCTTCGATGAAGCGGTGCGCCGTAATGTCGTAAAAATGCTTCGACGTGCTGATTTGCGTCGCATATTTTTCCGAAAAATCAATGCCGCTTTCCTTCATAAGTTCAATGAAACGATGAAGCTGCGACGGCACCAAAAAGGTATAAACCGGATAGCAAAAAAGAATCAAATCCGCTTTCTGCACGGATTTCATCCATACTTCCGGTTCCTTTTCCATTTTACGAATCTGTTGTCCCACATGCAGTACTTTGTACGCATGGTTGGGGAAGTGCTTTTTAATAAAGCGTACGGTACATAAGGTAATGCTGTTCTTCCCTGAAGGGGAGCCGTTCAAAATAAGAATGTTCATATCGTTTTCCTCGTATTACCATCGTCCATTTACATGCATCTTCATGATGTTTTCAAAATAAAACATATGTTAATTATACCACACCTTACGCAAATCAAAAACGACGCCAAAAGGCGCCGTTTGACATTTTTCCGAGAATTGTCAATTATTGACTACGCTCCAACTCTTTAATCCTTTTCTCCATTTCAGCATTCTCGGCTTTCAACACAGAAAGTTGCTTTTCCAGATCATCGGCACGCTTTCGCTGTTCTTCCGTATTGGCACGTTCCTGCTCAACGCCTATATTTATGGTTCGTTCAAATAAATCACACATAGTTATTCCTCTTTCTTTTCTGTCTTCAATTTCCTCACTGCTCAAAAGCCTCGACAGCCTTTCGTCGTTAGCCAAAGTTCCAAGCAGTTTTTGCATTTCATCCACATGGTTTATCGGAATATTCGACTTCGGGAACTCCTCCGACAAACGCTTATTACGAAAGTACTCCGCCACAAACCGGAAATCACTTCGGAATTTTTCAATTGTTTCCGGTGGCAGAAAAGCCACTTCGACAAGATTGATACGGTAATCATTCACGTATGGCTTGAAGTCCTCCGGGATATCCAGGATATCATAAAGATTCTTTCCCTGGCTCCAATGTGTTTTTCCAAAGTACAAAACAAGTGTAATTACCGGATAGAGTTTGCGCGACCGTTTTTCGCTTCTCCCATTTTTCAGGTTATTTAACTGAGCCCTGTAAACGCTCCCGTCATAGGAAATCACTCTTGCAGGCATAAAAGCATCCTTTCGATTCTGATGCTCGATTCCAAAGAAAGCGATACGAATCTCCTGCCTTCCGTAATACTTGGAAACGTCTCTTTCCTGCTCGTGATACTTGCCGTCAGCCTTATAAATGCTGCGGTCTTTTGCGTTGGTCAAACCTTCTTCTTTAATGACTTCTTTTCCGTCAAAAAGAAGAACGTTCAGAATGTCGGCGAATACATCGTTGTAATCTGCCAACAGTTTTTGGTTGGTGTCCAAACCCATTTGCACCTCCTTCCGCAGGAGGTTTCGCTCTCCTGCTAAATCTGATGAATTGTTATTAACAGGAGAAAATCCGCGAAATAAACATTTCCACGGTGCCGGGAATCCGGCGTTCCTGAATGTCGAGAGAATCTCGACGATTTATTGTGATAGAATCATAACACCTTGCAATATCGGTAATCAATAGCGATTCGGCATAAAATCGGTCCACGTTGCAATTTCGTGATTATCCACAAAGGAAACGCAAAAACGGCGCCCGAAGGCGCCGCTAAGCATTGATTTTATTGGTTATTCTGTTGTCAAAAAAATCTCCATTAAATCCGCGTTTTTTTCAAGCAGGTCGTAAATACCATCCTCCGAAAGCACGCCCCTTTTCAGGTCTTTCGGAAGTTTTCCTTCTTCATCCATTTTAAAATCTTTCTTCCACTCGTCACTCCCATAATATGCTTCCAACTTCGCAATTTCGGGCTGAATGGCTTCGTATTTCGCCATCGCGTGCTCAAGTTCCGCAATTCTAAGCAGCGCAAGCTGATATATTCCCTCGTAATACGAGATTCTTTCCGACTCAGTCATAGTCTGTTCCCTCATCTTTCCGCGGTTCCTTCCCTTAAATCCAGCTGTAATCGCCGCCTGTAACGGCAAGGCTTAATAATGTGTCATACTTCTCCACATCCTCGCCTTCGACTGTCTGAAGAAGCTTTGCGGCCTCTCGCTCAACCGGTGTTTCATCATCCGGCCCAATCTCCATGTCCACCGCCTTCCCGCAATACGGGCAAACCATTCGCGGTACAATGCGGATATTCAGGAATCTGCTGTCGCAGTCCTCGCATTCATAAAATCCGGCAACCTCGGTTCCATCCGGCACATAGTACATTTATTTTTCCTCCCGGTATTAAACTCTTTTACTCCCCCAACAGCTTTCTCTTCTGCTCGAGGAACTCGTCCCACGTAATATAGCCTTCTTCAAAAAGGCCCTTTAATTTGATCAGTTCATCCGCCACCGACTTAGGCGAGGAAGATGCGCCGGATTTTGCCGGCTGATGAAATTTATTCACCATCTCCATAATGAGTTTTGAAGTCTCTTCCAGAGCGTCATACTCCCCCTTGCCGACTACAAATGTATTCGGTTCGTAGTCAAAGAGATTACCATAATCGGCTCTGGTATTTCTGTCAAAACGTACCATCCCGGGTGCAACGATATTCAGTGTGTATGTCAGGATATCCTTGTCAATATTCACACTGGTAATCGTCGAATATGGAATCTGCATAAACCCTTTTCCGGCGAACTGTCCCTGAAGTGCACCCTTTTTGATAACAAACACATCCGTGTCTGTACAAATCAGATATTCATCACCGTTTCCCGCAAGAGCCGCCAAAGCAGGCGCATCCTTGGGCACAATGCCCTGCGCTGCATCTATCGTTCTTTGCTGAACACCCTTTTTATTTCCGATTGTGTACGGTCCCAGTTTCATGGTTTCTGCCTCCGCAAAGCATTACTTTTCTTTCGCAATATGATCCAACACCGCCTGTACATCCTCATCCGGTACGAACTCGGCAAAAATCCCCCAGAAGTACGATACCGCATCCTTATTTTGCTCGGCAAAGAAGTGTTTTCCGTAGGAATATGCAATTTTTAAAATTTCCTCGTTGACGGAAAGCGGGATTCCGTGCTCCTCAAAGCAGCCCGCCAGATCTTCCAGATTCGGATCCGGCCTTTTGCCGGTTACCTGCTCGATATACGCTAATTCCGAAGCAATCATGGGATGATTCTCATAACCGCCGCTGAACATAAAGCAGCACGCCGACGTATAATAATCTTCTTTTTCGGTGTAATAATATCCGAGATTACGATAAAATCTGGCAATCGACTTTTTCGTAAAAAGGTACGGATAAATCTCCATGGTAGCCTTAAAGAAATTATCGGCGTCGCCGACCATTTTAAATGTTTCGCCGTATTCAAAAGCCGCAGCAGCGCTTGCAGGATTCCACCGCTTTGCCTTCGCCAGCGCTTTCCTTGCATCCTCCGCGCATCCGAGTTCCACCAAAACGCTGCCGTAGAGATAATAAAGCGTAAGGAAATCCACTCCGGCATGTTTTACTTCCTTTTTGGGATTGTTAAGGTGCAGGAAAAGGAGTTCCTCCATCGGCTCCGCGAAGCAGTAATATTCAGTCGCTTCATCATTTTCAAAAAGCGGGGTTTCCTCATACTTTGCCACCGTGCTTCCCAAAAGATCCAGCGCTTTGTCAAAGTCTTTTTCGGAAATATGAAATTTTACCTCTTCCAGGATTTGATTGAAAGCCTGATTGTCTGACATAGTTCTTCCCCCGTCGCCCCATACATAGATACATTTATTATATCATACCATCAGGCATTGAATATGATTTATCTCATATCTCTCAAGCAATAAAAAAACGGCGCCCGAAGGCGCCGCTTGGCATAATACTAATTATTTTTACTCTCAAGTTCTTTGATCCGTTTTTCCATTTCCGCCTTCTCGGCATTTACCGCAGCAAGCTGCTTTTCCAAATCGTCAGCACGTTTTTCTTGCGCATCAGCCCTGGCTTTCTCGCGTTCCGTATTCTTTCTCTCTTCTTCTCTTGTCTGTTCCTG
>CADCOL010000325.1 GCA_902803015.1 uncultured Lachnospiraceae bacterium
ACCGTGCACGCCACATGCTCCGGGTAATCCAGAAGGGTAGTTTTATTATATCCGTGAATTTCCATTTTACAGTTCCTGATTATCCATATACTGGATATAGTTGCTTACCATCGTGGCAATCTTGAATGTCAGAGCATCGTCGAAATTACGCACATCCAGGCCTGTCGCGGATTTTAATTTCTCAATTCGGTAAACCAGCGTGTTTCTGTGAATATAAAGCTGTCTTGCGGTCTCGGAAACGTTCAGGTTATTGTCCAAAAATACCGCCGCCGTATGCAGGATTTCTTCGTCCACTTCCTTCGGCAGGCTGCCGCCGTAGATTTCATCGATAAAAAGTTTGCAAAGATTTGCGGGAAGCTGATAAATCAAACGGCCGATTCCCAGGGAATCATAGGAATGAATCGTCTCCTCGCTGTAGAAGATTTTACCCACGTCCAAAGCCATGCGTGCTTCCTTGTAGGATTTGGAAAGTTCCCGAAGCTCCTCGACAACCGTTCCGTAGGATACTCTGGATTTCAGCATCACCTCCGTATCCATCAAATCTTTTAGCATGCATGCAATATTGTGAATGTCCTCGTCCTGCTCCTCTTCTTCAAGCGTATGAACCAAAATAACTCCGTTTTCTTCCACCGCGATTGCATAGTCGTCCATCTTTTCGAAGAATGCCGTTTTAATCGCATGCAGGGCCTCATTTCCCTTGTCCGCACTGCTTTCCACCATAAATACCACTCTGCGGGCTTTCTGCGGAATTCCGAGCTTTTTCGCGCGATTATAGATATCCACCAAAAGAAGATTGTCCAGAAGAAGGTTCTGGATAAAATTATTGTGGTCGAACTGCTCTTTATACGCCACCAGAAGCTGCTCTAAGTGGCTGACGGCGATTTTACCCATCACATAGCCTTCGGTACGGCTGCCTCTTGAAATCAGCACATATACGGGCTCTCTGTCCTCCATTACCTTGAACAGATAGTTCCCGCCGATAATCTGGCTGTCCGCCGGAGACTGCAGGAAATTGGTCATTATGGAGATATCGAAGTCGTCCTTTTCGAAATTGCTCGCGACGATAATGCCCTGATTGTCAATCACGGCAAAATCGACTTTCGTCAGTTCTTTCAGATCGTCAATGCATGTTTGAATTACCTGTTTCGTTATCATCGGCTTTTCCTCGTCTTCTTGAAGAGTTGTCCTTACTCCAACCCATCCGGCCCGCGCGGCGCTTCATATCCGTAAAGCTGCGGTCGCGAATCTTCTCCTGACCGTGCAGGAATCTCATAATCATTGCATCTTCCGGAATGTCCACATCCGGTACACCGAGTGCAAACAGGCCGTCCTTGCTTTCGTTATCCAGGCGATCATTCCCGCAGATTACCATTGCGGAAAACGGCGGCATGTGAACGCTGATGCATCCTTTCTCCACCGGGACATCCACGATTTCCGTCGTAAAACCGGTATCAAACGTCATGATAACCTGCTGCATCACGGTATTTTTGTGGATGCCGAGTTCCCAGACGCTGACCTTTTTCTCAATGTCATGACGGTTATTGTTTACCAAAACCACGGTCTGGTGACCGAGTTTGAATCTTCCGTAAGCTAAGAAATTATAATCCTCACCGAGATTCATCAAAGATCCCGTACGGATTTCCTTATGCTCTTTATGAATCCGGATCATTTCCTTGTGGAAACGAATCATCTCCTGGTCTTCGTTTCCCCAGGGATAGGTTCTTCGGTTGTCGGGATCCGTAAAGCCGCAAAGCCCCGCCTCGTCACCGTAGTAAATCGTCGGCGCACCGGGCCAGGTCATCTGCATCAGTACCGCTTCACGCATGACTGCCTTGTTGACATCCTCTTCCGCGGCTTTACAGCCCAGGGTATGCATTCTTCCGACCTTGTGATTGGTACGGGTTAAGAATCTCGAATGATCGTGGTTACTCAGCTCGTTCATCGCAACCTGCAGCGACGGCTTGGTAAAATTCGTGCCGTGGTGTTCCATGGCTCCCCAGAATACGCCGGAGTTGCCAAGCAGGTCTTCGCGGTAATCGTCGCTGTGTTTCTGCATACCGGTTAAGAACCAGGTAACGGGCTCCATAAACGCGTCATAGTTCATGACCGTATCCCACTCGTCTCCCTTTAACCATTCGCGGGGCGTGCCGTAATGCTCGGCAAGGATAATCGCATCCGGATTAGCCTCTTTGACAGCCTTTCTGAAATCCTTCCAGAACTGATGGTTAAATTCCGGAGAATGTCCCAGATCCGCCGCAACGTCTAGTCTCCAACCGTCCGCGTTGTAAGGGGGGGATACCCATTTTTTCCCGATATAAAGAATATAATCATACAGTTCCTTACTGCCTTCGTAATTTAACTTCGGCAGCGTATCATGGCCCCACCACCCGTCATAGGTATGGTTATAAGGCCACTGATCCTGATAGAACCGGAAATAATCGTGATACGGACTGTCTTTGGCCACATAGGCGCCTTTTTCGTATCCTTCGGCATCTTCGTAGATGCGCTCTTTGTCCAGCCACTTGTTAAACGAACCGCAGTGATTGAATACGCCGTCCAATATAACACGCATGCCGCGTCTGTGCGCCTCTTCCACAACCTTCGCAAAGAGCTTGTTGGAAGCATCCAGATTCGCTTTGTTGGTCACGCGGTTAATGTATTTGGTCGCAAAGCGGTTCTCTCTTTGATCGTCCCGTAAGCATTCGCCCCGATCGTCTACGATTTTTCCGATATGGGGATCGATATTGTCATAATCCTGAATATCGTATTTATGATTCGAAGGAGATACAAAAAGCGGGTTAAAATAGATAACCTCCACGCCGAGATCCTGCAGATAATCCATTTTATCCAGTACGCCTTGCAAATCGCCGCCGTAGAATTCCCGAACACCCATCTGTGCCGGATACTTGTTCCATTCCGTAACGCGTTCGGAATAATCTCCCAGATACATGTATTCGTGAGACTCCACGTCATTGGAAGGATCGCCGTTATAAAAGCGGTCCACGTAAATCTGGTACATTACCGCACCCTTTGCCCACTTCGGTGTATGGAAACC
>CADCOL010000326.1 GCA_902803015.1 uncultured Lachnospiraceae bacterium
ACAAGGTGTTTGATTTTGTCTTCAAAAGATTTCGTATGCCAGAAACCCCTGCCCGACAATAAATCGAGCTTCTCATCCAGACTAAGATTCATAATAACCCCCTATGACATTTTCGGTCCGTGTGCGACATTCTTTCCCTCTTCACCTGTATGGTGGGAATTCACTACCGTATCGATATGAACTTTAACGGTCAGTGAAGTTTTGGGTTTCATAACCGCAGGATTGAGCGCCTTATCATGCTGATACTTAATGTCAATCAGCTTATCGGCAACAATTGTGGGGCCTTTGCAATTCTCAATATTCGCGACGGTTCTCAACATGTCGTACATTTTACCCGGCGCGATTAAATCCGAATAGGAACGGAATTCAGGATTTGCATTCGGTCCATCGGTACGGATTTGATTAACAACCTTCCAGGGGATTTCCTTGTAAAGGTTTTTTTCGTCTATTTCCTTTGTTTCAGGATTGGTTGCCATTCCTCCAAAAAGAAGATATTCCGCAATAATCTTTTTCCCAAGTTCCATATATTCTTCGATTATGGGCCGTTTTTCAGGGTGCTCTTTCAGGAATTCATCCATTCCTTCCGCCAGACTTTCTTTTATTTCCTTTGCATCTTCTTTTGCTTTTTTCTTATCTTCCCGGTCTTCGTTTTGCGCATCCTGAACTAAGTTCTTAAATACCTGTTTAATTTCTTTGTCGCTTTTTCCTTTGAAATCTTCAGCCTTTAATCCTATTGACCCAAAGAGTTCCTGTACTTCCGGATCGTCATAATCCATATTCTGAAAGTCTAGTCCGGCAAGTCCCAAAGCATCTAAATCAAATTCTTCATCCTCATCATATTCCGAGTTATCATCATCCAAAATATCCAAATCGGCATCTCCGTCGAAACATACTGCATCGAATTTTCCGACAAGTTCGGCCGCTTCCTCCGTTAGTGCAAATAACCTTGTGGTAATTGTATTCTTAGTAATAATATTAACGTCATCCGCCCTGAGAAAATCAGGCCCTTTTTCCTTTAAGTCATTTCTGAGGTTTTCAATCATCTGACCTCCATGTCCTTCAAGACAATCAAGAAAATGAGCATTGAAAAAGTCTTCCTGTTCCTTCGTATATTTTGCCCGAACCGAATCCCTCAAAGTTTCGTCAATTCGAACATCGGCAGTAGGAATCGGTTTATCCAAAAGACTCTTCTTCCCTTTTCCTGCCTGCATGACATTTCGGATTTCGGTTATCTCAAGCATGATTTTTCGTTTTTCCAGGGAAAGATTTGCCAAATCCGATTTTGCAGATTTTAATTTATCCTCGTACTCTTTATATCCTTTCGAATTCTTCAAATCCTGATTTATGTCAAGAATATGCTGATACTCCGAGCTCTTCTCCGAAAGATCCTTCTCTTTCTCGATCAGTTCCTTGGCCTTTTCCTTAAGCACATCGATTCTTACCAGTCCGGTAGGCATATAACGTTCAAACCCCTTCTGGTTTTTAAATCCGGCTGCCGGAAGGTTCTTGATATAGTCTTTGAACAAATCATCCAGTCCGCCCCCATGACCTTTCTTTGCGGCTGAAACTGCTTTTTCCATCAATTCGGGATTTCCTTTCAGTTTCTCAAGGAAATCATTCATCAGGGCTTTATTCTTCAGTTCTGCAGCTTTTTTGTTTACATCTTCCTCGGTAATCAGTTTGCTGTCCAGACGATCTCTTTTACCCCTTACGGAATCCGCGAGCAATCTCGCAGCCATAATCTTAAGAAATCTGTCCTTAATTTGGTCAAAATCGTATTCGCCCTCGTCGTTTTTTTCGTACTTAAGGTCCCTGATTTTTTCGATATACTCTGCCGCAGTCTGATATTTAAAATTAATGTCCTGCGCGGCAGCGTTGACTTTAATGTTTACAGGCTCCACGGCTGCATTCTGAGCTGGTTGACCGGGCTGGTTTGCTCCGTTAAAGGCAGACATATTGATCTCTTTAGACACATTAAGATCATCCTCTTCCTGCATCTGCTAAGGTTCCAGCATTTCTTTATTGATTCCGGTTCCCAGCTTTTCATTCAGTGATGCAAGGCCCTGAAGAAAGAATTCGAAATCCTCTTTACTGAGAACATCCCGAATCATTTCATAATTACTCTTCTCGTTTCCCGGTTCGGTAGTTTCAAGAAATTCTTTTAAATTATCGAAAGTTGCAAGCGCGGAACTTCTGATTTCCCTTACCTGTTCCTGACCACCGGAAAGCGGTCTTATTAAATCGTGAAGAGCATTCGAATACTGCAGAAACTTTTCCGAGATTGTTTTATAAGCGGGATTCTGATTCAGCGATTCCGAAAGTTTTCCTTTAAAAAGGAGTTGGAGCTGCTGCGCCTGATAATTATCAAATCCGCCATTCTCCGATAAATTTTTTTTGTATTTTTCCCATGTAAAAACCGGCATTTTAATACCTCCGAAAAAATAAATCTATAAGTTATTTATCAGTTTATAAACAGTTTTCGTCACTCTTTGCCTTCAACGCCGCAAAGAATTCCGGAAAATCCTTGTCCAGTCTTACAATACGACCGGCCTGATCCACA
>CADCOL010000327.1 GCA_902803015.1 uncultured Lachnospiraceae bacterium
ATACATAACATCATTCGCAACATCGGATGCCAAAACCTCATCCACATCGGATGCCTTGCTTAATACTTCTTCCGGCAAGCCGGTGCTTTCAAACAATGTGGGCAACTGATTGCTTTGCGCAGCCTCCACGAGTTTAGCCTCATATTCGTCCGCAGGAATTGCCGTCAGCTCTATGGAAACACCGGGATACTTTTCAATAAAATCATTCTTGATGCTTTCCATAGCCGTTTCCTCTGTCGAATCGTCCTCGACAGAATACCAAACCGTGATTGCTGCAGGATCCAGATACTCTTCCTTCTTCTTGGATTCGTAGGAATAAAATACGAGTCCGCCTACAATCGCAATAAGCAAAACCGCAGAAAGAATACCGGTAAAGCGTCTCCTCTTACGAAGCTTTCTTTCTTTCGCAAGGCTCATTACTTTCTTTTCACCATTAATGGCCTTCAAAAATTCCGTAACCGTCTTGAAACGCATATGCGTATCAATCGCCATCGCTTTCATGATCGCATTACTGAGATTCTCCGGAATTGAACGATCAATTTCATGAGGCGGTATCAGGGTATCATTTATTTTTCTGTTTGTTGACTCGTCAGGTTTGACTCCCGTCAGCATTACATACAACGTCGCGCCCAGTGCATAAACGTCTGTCCATGAACCGATGCTGTTTGTATTATCATACTGTTCCACCGGGGAATAACCGGGTTTCAGAATAATATCCACTACATCATTCGGACTGTCGGCAAGTTTTGCGGCACCCAGATCCAGAAGTTTGATTTTAATATCTCCCCCAGAGCAGATAAAAATATTATCCGGCGCAACATCACGATGAATGATGCCTTTTTCATGCAAAGACATAAGCGCATTACCGACTTCGTTCGTAACAAACAAAGCAAAGCCTGAGTCTATTTTCCCTCCGTTCGAATGAAGATATTCCGTTAAAGATTCACCCTTTAACAGCTCCATTACAATGTAACCGGTTCCGTTTGTCTCAAAAAACTCGAAAACATTCGGAATACTTCTGTGGTTTCCGAATTTTGCCATATTTCTGGCTTCCGCAAGGAAACGGGTCTTTCTGTACTCGAATTCGTCTTTTGCCTTCTTGGATACAATGACTTCACTTTGTCCTGCGGCTCTTGTCATTAACTTGCTGGCAAAGAATTCCTTTACGGCAACAACCGTTTCAAGTTTCATGTCCCATGCCGTATAAATGATACCGAATCCACCGGATCCGATGGCATCACCAATCATATAGCGGTCTATAAGGATAGTCCCCGGCTTTAAATAAATCGGTTCTCTGGCTTCCGACGATCTGATATTGCCACAATGCGGACAGATTTCAAACGCATCATCCACTTCTTTAAAACATGAATAACACCTGCTCACTTAATTTTCACCTCACTGATTATTGGTATAGTCTTCCCATGTAAAGCTGTCACAGCAAAGGGGAACTAACAAATACTCACCGTTTCCGAGTTCCAGCTTATCGTACATTTTTATAGCCTGAGGAATCATAATATTATCGCCGTTTAGGTACGACAACCCGCTACTCTCCCCCGGCTGAACAAAAAATTCTCTTTTTTTCGGTTCATAGGTAACCCAAAGATGCTTGGAGGCGGAAACAGTATTATCTCCACTGATAACGACTTTATTGCTTCCGTCACGTCCGATCGAATTCCTGCCGGCATACAATTCAAAGGCTTCCCCAAAATGCATACCTTTCACACAAATCAACCAGCCTACAACCGGTTCTTTTGCGACGCCGATATTGCTGCTGAAAAATCCCATGGTTTTTCCGCTGTCTGCCGATGCCGCGGGAATTGCAACTGCCTGAGGAACCACGCTGACCGGCACGGCATTTTGCTGAGCCGCAACAGCCGAAGCTGCAGGTGCAGACAGAGAACTTGCCGCAACCGGTGGAACGGAAGGTATTGCTGCAACTGCGGTTTCATCGCTCTGCGGAAGCACAACCGTCACATCATCACCCATATTGCTCTGGCTCTGCGAATGCGAAACAGTTTTGGGTTTGTTTCTGTGAAAAAACGAATCCGACCTCTCCTTCTTTTTAGAATCTCCTCCGGCGGAGGCTGCTCCGCAATGCGGACAGACAGAATACTTGTCACCATCAAAGAAGTGTCCGTTTGTACATTGAAGAACGTGCATATTGTTTCCTCTCTTTCAGATTATTCTTATAATTAAAATCCAATACATTAACGCATCTTAACCAGCGCCAATGTCATGTTATCCCTTCTTTTATCACTGTCCCGGTTATTCCTTTTCACCTTTGCTTCAAGCGCCCGGAGCGCATCTTCCACATTGGTAAAATTCCCAAGAATGGACGTAACTTCCTTCTCATCCAGAAACTTATACAATCCGTCGGATGCTAAGAGATACTCATCATTTGATTTGTATTGAAAGATTTCCTGATTGATGCAGATTTCCGAAAGCCCTCCGACGCCAAGAAAACTGGTCAGAATTTCACCTTCTCTTTTGGATTTATCCTCATAGTCAGTTCTCGATATTTCGCTGTTCTCAAGCATCCTGTCCAATCTGTTCTGATAGATATGATCTGTTGTCAGCTTTGTCAGTGTACCGTCCCGAAACAAATAAAGCCTGCTATCCCCGGCAGATGCCCATCGAATGCCTTCCTCTGTTATTACAAGCAATACACAGGTAGTTCCGCCCTGAATTCGGGATCCGTCCGACATTCGAAGCGATGTAATCTTCCCGTCAATGCTCTGAAGAAGATTCATCAGATATTCGGACCCCATAAAGTTCGCAGGATTTATTTTATACTGCTCCAAAATCGCCTCTGTTGCGGATGTGCTGATTAGTTTTCCGCAATCATGCCCACCCATTCCGTCACAAACCACAACAACCGCTCCGCAATCCGACATTTCATATCCTGAGCTGTCCTGTTGTTCACTGCGATTTCCGATTGAAGAAAACATGGCCAAATCAAAGAATGTACCCTTTTCGGAAATTGAAAAATTATCTTTATGGTTTTGCATGCTACTTCCTCTATTTGACATTCCAAACTGCTATTGCAGAAAAGTTATCCATGTTCTTCCCGATTCCGTTCTGTCGGATTACTTCAACCATTCGATTAATCCACTCATCCGGTGAGGAGGATTTCTTAAGCAAATCACACATTACCGATTCTTCTATCAATTCCCAGAAACCGTCCGAACAAAGCAAAAACGCCTGACACTTTCGAAGCGGCAACGGCTCCATTAAGTCGTACATTGCGTCATCCCATTCAATTCCGAGAACTCGTAATACCATGTTTCTTTGCGGATGATTTCTGATTTCGCTTTCTTTAATATCTCTTGATAAAACAAGCATCTGCGGAATACTGTGATCCAGTGTTCTTGTCTTTACCTTGTTATGCTTAAAATCATATGCTCTGGAATCTCCGATATATCCTATATATGCATTTTTCCCATCCGTCACAACAGAAACACATGTTGTTTTCATCTTCTGCGTTGCTCTCTGTTCCTTTTGTTCCATCATGAGGATCTGTTGAGCGACTACAAACGTCTGGCCAAGGAAATTGACCATATCATCCGTCTTATAGAATTGATCTTCAAAAACATCCTTCACCAGATTGGATGCAATGTCACCCATTCCGTGACCGCCCAGGCCATCACAAAGAACAAAACAATGATTATCGCCGCTTTTGAAAGCCCCAATCGCATCCTCATTGATTTCCCGTCCGCCTGCATTTGTAAATAACGCATATTGAATCATTGTTCTTTCACCTATTCCTTAATCGCCATATCTACGGCATACAGTATCATTGTTATCAGGCAAACAGCAAACAGAATATATCCGAAAATAGACGGATAATACACGTGATAACGGGCACCTCCGAATTCATCCACAATCTTCAGGTTATAAATGAGAATGGGAGCAACTGCTTTCGCCATATTCAATACGATTCCGGCAAAACGAATCAGTTTACCCTTCAGAAAAAC
>CADCOL010000328.1 GCA_902803015.1 uncultured Lachnospiraceae bacterium
AAATATTTAAAGAGAGTTAATGCGGCATATGACGAATTCATTACCGCTGCTCAGAATTATGTGGATGTAAAAGATCCTTCCAGCATCCCGGGCAAGAGAAGAAAGAGACGTGTTGAAGCGCTTTTGAAGCGTGCAAGACAGTCCAAAATCGATCTTAAGAACATGACCGATGCCATCAAGGAAGGTGCGGTTGATTTTGATCAGAAGAAGCCGGAAGAAATCGAAGGAATGAATGCCTTCAATCTGGTTGGCGAACTGAGTGCTTCGGAAGCGGCAACCGTTCAGTGGCAGAACGAAGGTAACTCCACCGACGTATATAAGATCACATTAAAGGGAACCGACGGAAAAACATATTACTTAAAAGAGAACCTTCCCTTCTTAAACGAAAACATCGAAGGATTCTTAGACCGTCGTACCAAGCAGCTTACCGCAAGTCTGGGACACAAGAATGCGGGAGAACATGATAAAGCGGAAGAAAGACTGAAAGATATTTCCGAGCAGGATTACAAGCTTGCAACGGATTTACTGACGAGCCTTTCCGATGTTGTAAAGAACGCATCCGTAAGTGAACGTCCCGATGTGGAAAAGAGAATTTCCGGATATTTTGCACATAACTTCGATGATGTATTCCGTAATTTGCAGCTGAATAATATTGCTGCGGATTTTAAGGAAGATGAAGCGGATTTAACAATTGACGAACGCCTTGAAAGAGCGTCGAACAGTCTTGAAAAGGAAGCGCTGGAATACTTAAAGAATATGCTGATTCAGAAGAAGCAGTATGTTCCCGGCATCAAAGTAAGAGACGTTGCAAAGAAGATGACCGCAGAACAGTGGCTTAAAAGAGAGCTGAATCTGGATGCGAAAAAGGATAAGGAAATCTGGAAAGCCATCTCCGGAAAGACCGACAAAGAACTGGAAACTATGTTCCGTGTGACCATGGGTAAGGAAGTTGAACTTTTCGGCCAGATGAGTGCACAGAAGATGCAGACCGGTACCGACAAAGCGGCAATCAACAACACCGCAACCTCACGTGTAGCGGAGCACATGGGCTTTGACGATGTAATTACAAAGTCCAAAACCGCCATGGTAAAATTCGAAAGACGTGACGGAACCACGGTAAACCAGCTTTGCACAATTTGTGAGGAAGCACCCGGCAGAGAGCTGATTGATCTGATGAAGGAAGCGGAGAAAACCGGAAAGAAGATTATTTATTCTTCCGAAGCAATCCGTAATCTGATGCGTTTGCAGGCAATCGATACACTGACGTTCCAGAAGGACCGTCACGGACGCAATTTTAAGTGCGATACCGATTACGATAAAGACGGAAATATCATTGTGAAGTCCGTAAAGGCATATGATAACGATATGTCCTTTGATGCGGTTACTCTGGCGGAAGCTTTTAAGAACGGAAACGAGAAACGTGTACAGTTCCTTCCTTCCATGACCATGAAGATTCCGAAGAACTCCGCTTTGTATAAGCATGTAATGGGGAACTATTTCGGTGTGGATGTGGTTTCCCCAATCAGAAAGCCCAATCTTCCGGTTGTTACTTTTTACGGTAAGGAGTATGATCTTTCCAAGAAGGGATTGCAAATTGGTCCTCAGAGAATGTGGGATGGCAACAAGGGCATTTTCTTTGCGGATTCTTTTGAAAACCGCTTCGGGCAAAATAAGGTAAAAATCAAAAACCTTACAAAAGAGCAGAAAGAGATGCTTGTAGTCGCGATGAAGCAGGCAGGTTATCAATTTAACGAGAATAACGCCAAAGAGTTTGAAGAAAAAGCTCAGGAATATGCAATTCAGAAATTCTGCGACGTGAATCAGTCGATGTATAATATCTGGAGACGTTCTCGCGAGGAAGTCGACGAGTACATGAATAAGGTTAAAGTACTTCCTGAGAAAGAGCAGGCCGGTAAGAAGTCATGGATTAAGAAGTATCTTAGGACAAATCTTTCGGATGAGAAGATTCGGGAGCTATCCGCTACGATGGACGAAGTATCTGAGTTGATGAACTTCTTTGATTTTACGGGCTGTCTGGACTCCGACAAAACTCCCGTTGTGGATGCGCATCTGAAGTCCATGTTATATCTGCATGATACGATTTTCGGAGACAAACTGGAAAACAGAGTCCTGCGTGCAAA
>CADCOL010000329.1 GCA_902803015.1 uncultured Lachnospiraceae bacterium
GCTTGGAATATTTGCCTGCATAAACGATATCTCCGGATTCCATAAGTTCGACAGCCTCTTTGATATACCAGCTGTCTTGTTTCTGACCGGAGAAACGGATGGTATCCATCGCATCAAGACCGCGAAACATGTCCATGACGGCGGATGCCACAAGGTAAACATTGCAAACCGGACGATGAATGAGTACGATATCTTCAGCAAGATCCGAAGGAACCTCTTTCCCTTCCGGAATAACCAGAAATCTCTTTTCGTCCGCCACGGTGGTCAGAAGAACATATCCGTCTTTGTAATAATCCACCGTGAATTCCTTCGCATACTCGGTTTCGAGACTGCGTTCGTATTCCAGCGAATCGCTGATTCGTTTTGATTCGGACAAAGAAGGACCGCCGCACTTCGAAAAGCCCGGCAGTCCTGCCATAAGAATAAACAGTATTAATATTGCTGTGATTTTTTTCTGCATATACTGTCCTGTTACGAAATCGGTTTCATCGTTTCGGATTTGAAATGAATCGTGTACTCAACTTCATGCGGTTTACTCATCGCAACCGTATCCGCAATCACGTCAAGCGATTCGTCAACCGTCTCAATCGGAATCTCAAAAATGGAATTTCCCTCTTTGTTTGTCGGGAGATATTTTACATCCTTTACAATCATGTAATCGTAATTCGGACTGCTCCATTCGATGATCAGAATCATTCCGTCATCCGTTACCTTAATCGTTGCAGGTGATGTAATCCCTGCTCTTCCGCTTCCGCCTTCAAGTTCCACTTCAATGGTATACTCGCTGGCTTCCTGTGCAACTTCGGATGCTATCTCCGAAGTCTCTTCGGAAGTTTCCGCCTCATCCGCACCCTTTAAAACGGGATTGCAGACATATACTTTATGATCGTACCAGACTTCTTTTTTGCCGATTAAAGCCAAATCAAATTCGTCTTCCAGATAGGGAACGCGAAAATCGAATCCGTACACTTCCTCGCTCGTACCGTCCGAATAGGTCACTGTATCGAGTGTCGGCTCAATCAACACCGCGCCTTTTTTTCCGGCATCTTCCGCAAGTCCCTCGTAAAGATTCAACACGTTCTTCGAAGGCATTGTGACATGCATCATCATGGCGCCGTCTTTAACGGTCAGAATCCCCTTTCCGTCGTATGCTTCGTTCACATGAAACATGCTGTTGTCCGTATGGAATTCGGCTTCGTAAACACCGTCCTCAATCGGAGCAGGTGCAATTACAACCTGACTTGCAGATTCGGATGTTTTCTGTTTATTCGTATTAGAACCTGTAAACATAGCAAGGGCGATGAACGCCCCTGCTACGCATAATAATGTTTTTTTCATTATGTATTACCTTATTCTCCTAAACCATTTATTACTTCGGTAGTATGCTCTACATAGAGTTTCTGAATGTCGGAAATTCTTCCAAGACCTTCAATCTGAACATGCAGGATTTCGAATTTTTCGGATGCAGCAAACGTGCTCAACCAGGAATCGTCATCATCGCCTGCCATATCGTTGTTTGCATGATCTCCTGCAACAACCATTAACGGTCTTAAAATAACATTCTTGTATCCCGCTTCGCTTACTGCTTTGATTACTTCTTCGCACGCGGTTTCTTCCGGCTCGCCTTCTACGGTTCCGATGAATACGTTGTCATAACCGAGATCTTTCATCTGTGCCTGCATCTGGCTGTAGGAAATCTTTGCGGTATGAGAAGTTCCGTGACCCATAAATACGAATGCAGTGCCTGCTGCTGCAGCTTCTTCAATGCTGCCGTATCCTTCGGTTGCAAGTGCGGCCTTCACAATTGCTTCTGCAACCGCCTTCTTGTCTGCGTTAATTACATTTGCATCCGCGCCGACTTTACCAAGCAGGGGTTCTGCAACCGCAACAACATCAAACTTGTCTTCATAGGACTTTAAGGTTTCCATTAACTCGTCATATTCTGCACCATGCATAAGATGTGTCGGCTGAATAATAAGTTTCTTAACGCCGTTGTCTACCGCTCTCTGAAGTGCCTGATCCACGTTGTCGATTTTTTCACCGTCTCTTGCCTGCACATGATTGATAATAATCTGCGCGGTGAAAGCTCTTCTTACGGACCAGTCCGGAAATGCATTCTGCAACGCATCTTCAATGCCCTTGATGTCAAGTGCACGGCTGTCGTTGAAAGAGGTACCGAAACTTACAACAAGGATTTCGTTCTCGCCGATTCCGTCCGCATTTCTCGGATCGTCTTTGGACGCATCACCGGTGTCTCTGCCAAAATAATCGGGATCTGCTTCTTCGCCTTCAACCAGTGCCTTCTGCGCATCCGTTAAAGCATCCCATGCTTCCTTTGCTTTTTTGCACTGTTCGTCGGTCTGATCCGTTCTTTCCTGCACATAAATGGCATCAATCAGTTTTGCAACTTCATCTGCTTTCATCTGATCCTTCTTTCCCGAATTTGTGCAGCCTGTTACACAAACTACTGCTAGCAGCGCTACCATAGCCGCCGATAAAAACTTTTTCTTCATGTCTTCCTCCTAAAGAATGATATTTGGAATCAATATAAAAAACCCCTTATCGTTTCCGACAGAGGCATACAAAAAAGACACGACAAAAAGCAGGCACGTCGCCGTTTTTCTTTTTCGTACAACCAGTTAC
>CADCOL010000330.1 GCA_902803015.1 uncultured Lachnospiraceae bacterium
AGAATCGCCATAATTCGCATCCTCTTCGGCTGCATTATCGTCTGCATGTTCTTCGCGATATTCTTTCAAATAGTCGTCTACAAGCTCATTCTTTGCTTTCTTCTTTAAGGTTTCGTCATCATATACCTTACGGTATCTTCTTACGAACCCAAAATGCTGGAACATATGAAGAAGCATTACGTAGTTCGGTTGTGTATCAAGTCTTAAGATTAAAAGTACCGCGAAGAAAAGAACGATGCTAAGGAAAACAACCTTACCTTCCAGTGAGGAGATAATCACGAGGATTGCCAGTCCCATGGCAATGCCGCCCACGAGAATATCCCAAAGGGTAACGCCCTTAAAAAGTTCAATCTGTACTTTTGTTTTTCCGGGTATGAGTCTCATTTAAATTGCTCGTCCTTTTTTGTTTTCCTGTTTCGTTTCTGCTGTTTATGTACCTCGGTCGATGAGCGACCGTTTCATTTTAACTACCGTTGTGAAGGAGGAAGGCTGCTGCCTCCTCCGCCACCGCCGCCATCCTTGGGGCTTCCGGGGAACCAGTCTTTTATAAAACCGGTCGCACTCGCTTTGGTTGTTGCAATCGGACTGCCGACAAAACTCTTAAAGAACGACTGCGAAGCATCGCCCTTTGCGGACATGTCGCCGGCCTGAATGGACTGCCATCCTGCACTGTCTGCCAGAATACCGGTAATGATACCGTTTGCTTTCTTTACAACTTCGAAACCTGCATAAATCATAATGACTTTGGCCGCTATATCGAGTACGGTGTATCCAATCGAATCATGCGGGAAGATCTGAAGTCTCGGACCGATAATAATCGGGATGAAGATCATCAAAACACGCATTGCAATGACCGTTCCGAAGATACCTGCAGCCTGTACCAGGAATGCGGTAACCCACTGTTTTCTCTTTGCGCCGTCATCTAACGGTTCTGCCGCAAATACGAGCGGAGATACCAGATACAGCATCATCATGTTAAAGATTCTTGCAACGGTCGTCATAATGATAACCGCAAGATCCCAGACAAGTGCGACACCCATGAAATACATAATCAGGTAATTGAATGCCGTAATACCGATATCGAAGTCTTCGTTTACTTCCGATAAGTTGTATATACTCTTGTCGCCGTAATAGTACGGAGCACGGATTGCATCCGTCAACTCGGGTTTTTTGTTATAAGCTTCGTTCTTTGCCGCACTCATCGTACAAATCAGGAAGAGGTAACGATCCAACGGAATATGCTGTGTCTTAACCGTATAATCTCTCTGATAGTAATTAAGAGGTCTCAGGTTCGGATTCTTTTCCAATTCCTTCATCGCATCCGTAATTGCTTTGTGAACACTTTCGTTATAAACATCAATCTTAATCTCGGATTTGACATCGGACGCGTTGGCAATATTCTGAAGCAGACTCTGCCACGTTCTGACTTTATATTTGGAACCGTCCGTTGTGGAGGTTTTCTCTTCTTCCTTGTAGTAAAAATCGAAAACTCCCTGACGGGTTAAGAAATCCAGATCCGGCCGAATCTCATTGTAGCAGGCATTGATGTTATATCTGCTTTCTTTCGAAGGATTCAGGGAATAATTACCGATGGTATTTAAGCATCTTGCCATCGCCGCATATTCTTCCTCCGTAAAATAATGTTCCGACTCTTTTCCCAAAACCTCAGCATTATCAAATACAAATCCGATCTGCTGCATAAGAATATTTGTCATGTTTAGCACTACTACAATAATGATATTCATGCTTAAGATTAACAGAATTGTCTTTGCCAGGCTTCCAAGAATCTGACCCATGGAACGCTGATCCTTATCGCGAAGATCAAAGATTCTTCTGACAACCGCAATAATTGCAAAGCAAAATGCAAGCACGACTCCGAGAAGCGCCATGCCCCAGTAGATATTCGTAATGGTATGGTTCTGGAAGAATACATTCGTAAGGAACATCGTGGATCCGTCAAATGTTACTTTTCGGGCACCCGTAAACGCTTCCACAACCATGTCCAGAATATTTATCAGTTTGCAGAACGCTATTGCAATATAGTACAGCAGTCTGTAAATGGTGTTGTAAATGATGGTCGTAATCAGGCTGTCCGCAGCATCACCGACTGAAGTAAAGATACTGTTGGAGGCAAAATCCAAAACATCGTCGCCGAATCCGGCCACCAGTGTGGTATTCATTTGAAACAAAAAGTTAAACATCCGTCTACCTCCGGGTTCTTGAATTTATCGAACCTTTAAGTGTTTACGCTGAATCAGTATATAAGCTACGACTGCGCCTATTACCAATGCGATTACAAGGAAAAAAACGACTCCGTTTATGTCTAAATAGATCATAATCGTAAAATTATAGGTTGCAGAGTTCTCCGCATTGTCAGTAACGGTAACTTCATATCTTCCGCTCTGTGTGAGCTTATTGGAAACGGCTTTCAGCATTTCCCCGTCTTTATAAACGGCAATCCTGTCGCTTTCTTCAAGTCCCGTAATGGTTACCGGACCTCTGGCTTTTCCGTCTTCCTTTACGCCTTCTAACGTAACCTGAGGCGGTGTATGGTCAATCCGTACATTTAAGAAATAATTCAGGTCCGTCTTTTCGCATGCATACTGGATGGAATACTGTCCTTCTTCCGACATCGAAATATAGGAACTCGTCATCGGAACATTCTGTCCTTCACAGGTTGCGCTCTTTATATAGAATCCGTCCGGAATGGTAAATCCAACGATTTTACCCGTTGCCGCACCGACGATGGTAAAACTCATAACCGTCTTAACATTTCCGTCAACGGATGCCATCACCGTATACTCACCGGTGCTTCTTATCTCGGAACCGTCAAAAGGAATTTCGTTTCCGTCCTGATAAACAATCAGCAGAATTTCCGCCGGTGCGGAAATAACAACCGCTTCGTTTACAATCATACCGTCCGCAACATTGGATGTAATTTCATACAAGCCGTTGCCGACCAGATATACGAAGCATCCGTAGTTGTAGTCGTAATACATATTTCCCGAGATCTGTTTGCGGCTCTGGTTTGCATCATCATATGATAACGGATTCTCGTCCACCGGAAGACCGGTAAAGGGATCCAGGCGGACTTCCTCATTATCCGCTTTTGCAATCAGTCCGCTCCAGGGAGCAACAAGTGCAAGGATGGCGCCGCACATCAAAAGTGCTATGAATTTCGTTACGGTTTTTCGAATCATTATGCCTCCGCTGTACCGAGAATGGTTTCGTTACGTTTCTGAATGTCGTAGAATACTTCGTCCGCACGGAACATGTGGTTACGAAGTTCTCCCATGTCCATGGTTCCCATCTTGTAATACTGACAAAGGTAACTCGGTGTGTACTTTGTCTTAAGCGGGAAGTTACCAAAGGTTACGATAATCGCATTACCCGTGGATTCCTTGTTGTTCAGCTTCTGCAACTCGGAAGGATAAATAAGCGGACGTACCTGCGTCTGCGAGGATACGGAGAAGTCGCCGTCCTTCGCGTTCATCGAAGCAGATGTGGATGATGTCTTAACGGTCATGTTACCGCAAAGCTCCGAGAACTCCTTACAGGTTCCGATATCGTTCGAACCGATGAACATTTTCATACCGCAGTTGGACTTAACGATGTCGGCAACCTGTTCGCCGTATACGTTGTTAAGCTGCGAGTAACTCTGTACAACCATGTTAAACCAGATTTTTCTCGAACGACCTACGGTAATCATCTTGTCGAATTTCTCAATCTTGGGCATGTTACCAAACTCATCGAGGATGAAATATACATTTCTCGGTAAGGAAAGGTCTTCTCTCGAACTTGCCACCTTAATGAGCGCTTTGTACATGCAAAGGATAAATACTGCTGCCAGTCCGTGACGGGTATCTTTTTCATCCGGAATCTTTAAGAAGAGTGCCGTCGGATGGAATGCAAATTCTTCCGCATGAATATCGGTTGCGGAAGTCAAACCGCAGATACCGCGGTCATTAAACATATTCAGTTTGTCAAAGGTAATTGACATGTAGGAAGATAATGTCGTATCCGCTGCGGAAAGTACCTGACGTGACAGGGTAACCGCCTGGGAAAGAGGATCTCTTCCTTCGAAGTAATCTTTCAATGCCGCGAACTCATTTTCGGAATTGGTAAGAATCTTCGTTAAGTTAAAGAAGTTGAATTTATCCTTGGTCATGCCGAGTTCGGGATCTGCACTGTCTTCCAGCATCGCAAGACAGGTCGCCATGATGATGGATCTTGCGCCCTTCTCCCAAACCGGATCCTTTTCGTTTTCAATCGGGCAGATTACGGAGATTAAGTCGTTTAAGTCTTCGTACATCTCATCGAAAACTTTCTGCTTGGATACGGAGATATCATCCTGGCAGTGGGAGATATCCGCATAAGCTGTTCCTCTCCATTCCACCCATGCATCGCCGGGATCCGCGAGTCCGTCCACCTGTTTCAGCTGCGGGTAATCCGCCATGTTGTCACGGTGTGCGATGATTTCCTTGCCTGCGTCAAGATATTCCTGATACATATCAAAGATGCCGCCTAAAGGATTCCAACGGCTGGAGGAATAGGTATCGCGAAGGTCAAGGAGCAGTACGTTGTATCCGCGTTCTTTTAAGAACTTCGAATGAAGGGAGAAAAGCTCACCCTTCGGGTCCGTCATAATCATACTGCTTCCGGCTGCCGTAGCACCGAGAAGCTGAATCATCGGGTTGATAAATGTGGTCGTTTTACCGGAACCGGTAGCACCGATGATTAAGGAGTGTGCACCGGATAAGAAATTGATTCGGAACGTTCCCTTCTTATCCACATATGCGCGAACAGGAATACCGTCTTTCTTGCAGTCCGCAAGCTGCTGATAAGTATATCCGGGGAAGTATTTATCACGTTCCGCATCCGTTAAGAAACGGCTGTTTTCCAAAGCACCTTCGGTTCTTGCCTTCTCACCCTGGCGCTCCTTGAAGGAACTTGCAGAGAAAAGCTTGAAATCCGTAATAAAGAAAATTAACAAGACAATGAAAAGCAGTCCCACACCGATTCCCCAGGTAGCCGGCTCAAAGAAAATCTTAAAGCTGAACTCAAACGGCTTGTCGGTAATAATACCCGCTATATTGTCATAGAGCAGTCTCGAACATCCTCCGAGAATCCCTGCCAGCAGGATACCAATCAGGATGTAAATCACCAGAAATATCGGTCTTTCCTCTTTAATTTTTGCCCATAAATTCTTAAACATGAATCCGCCTTTTCTTATAAAACAGTTATTATAAACTCGTCACACTCATCTTCCCGTTCTTGTCATAGGAAATGTAATAGAGGTATCCCTTTCTGATCGATTTCGCAAAGGTAACTCCGGAACCGTAAAACGCTTTGAATGTGGCTCCGCTTGTCGCTTCAATATATGCATTGTTGTTATAAAGTCCCAATGAAGAAGCATTCGTGCTCGCGTCAAACTGATTGTAGAACTGTCCTGCGGAGGAGCCTACAATTCCGTATCCCAGGAACGTTCTTCCGCCGGGATGATTCTCATACACAGCCTGGTTTCCCAGTTTTATTCTGGTTGCTGCAAACAGACCGTAATTGATGATGTTTCCGTTTTGTACATCCACAATGCCATCAGCCGTGGAATTAAGCGTATTCTTCTTTAATCCGGCAAGAACTCTTGCTCCCGGCATAATGATTAACGTTCCGCCGTTCTTTAAAACAATGTTGCCTGCCGCAAGTGTCGGGCTGAAGGGCACCATGGTTGCATTCTCCTGCACGATAATCGTTCCTTCGCACTCGATTTTACCGTTGTATAAGAAATTGCCTTCGATGTTTAAAACCGCATTGTCCGCAACTTTCAAAGTCTTTCCGTCCAAAAGAATGCAGTCGCTGCTGATTTTCTGCGTCTGACCGGACGGAACGGTATAATCGTTGATTGCGGGAAAAACTTTATCCTCTGCTTTGTAAACCCGGAAAGTGTTCCAGTCATCATCATCACCCTGAATTCTTCCGTCGTTGATTTCAAACCGGGTGTCGAACCATCCGCTTCGGTTGTAGAATACATCGTATTCGGTACCGCCTGTGGCAACTCTCCAGCGGATTGTGAATTTATCGCCCGAACCGTTGTGAATTTCAATATCGTCACCGTCAAGGAAAATATACTTGTTTGTATTCTCTTTATCCTTGTTACTTCCGACCCGAATCCAGTATCTGTTATGTTTGTTGTTATCCCCGTCTTTATCTTTATAAATAAAATACGATGCGCCCAGATAGGTTCTGGTAAGGAAAGTATTACCGGTCGCGATATAAGGATCTACGCTGTTTTCAACTCCTACCCAGTCGTCGTCGTAAATATTGCCGTAAGCGGAATGATACCAGGTTCCTCCGCTTTGCCACATAAACATGCCCCAGAAACTCGATTCGGGAAGTGCTCCGCTGCATCTTGTCCACTCTACCAGTTTAATGGAGTTTCCGTACTTGATTTCGTCGGCGTCGGATTTTTTGTTATCCGCCTTTACCGTAACCATATCCGCCTGAGGAATAATCGCACTTCCTCCGCTTAACACGAAAGCGGAACTGATTAAAAGTGCGCCCGTTAAAGCCGCAATCCTTTTGGAAACCTTCCAAACCGTATCTTTTTTTGCATTTATTATTTGTTTCTTCATAGACTATAACCGTATATCGTAATTGTTTTATTGCTTTCTTTTAAATGATGATTCGAATTCTGCATTCAGCTTTATGTGTCTGCGGTCCGCAGACGGGGCGTCCCCCGTCTGGCAGACATAAGCTGAATTCAGTTTTTAATTCGAATTAAAGTCCGGAATTGTTGGAATTCTGGGTAACCCACGTCGTAAGGGGTCCAATTGCTCTGTTCAGTACAAGAAGCAGAACAAAGATTAATACAAAGCCGATAATCGCATTCTTAAGATGCGTTTTCGCTTTTTCACGATCCTGAGGCTCTTCTGCCTTGGCAAACTTAACGCCGAGGATGATGCAGAATACAGAACCGAGTGCTCCGACAATACCAAGTAAAGGAGCGGTAATTTTACGGATCATCTGTTCTACCGGTGCGGTAATGTTGGAAAAGTCCGGTGCGGTAGAAGCCGTCTGCTGCTGCTGACCTGCGCTTGCCGATACGGGAAGAGCGGGAACAAGCAGTACCATAAGGCAAATCAGCATGAGTCCTAAAGCGAGTTTTCCTTTGATGCTGTTCATTGTCTTCATCATTCATTCCTCCATGTTTCTTTTCCCGGAGGACCATCCGGGGTGATTTGGATGCCGCGTCTTTTCGGCCTTTTACGGGCTTTGAAAAGGGCGCAAGACGTCCA